>NZ_JAVKBY010000019.1:0-15150 GCF_040222985.1 Coleofasciculus sp. F4-SAH-05 | reverse complement strand
AGCGGTACACCCGATACAGGTGATGAAACTCAACTGAATATTTTGGTCACAGCATCAGATGGACAAGGGGGAACACAAACTGATGGGTTTGACTTAGATATTACTCCTGCACCTGTAGTCAACAATGACCCCACCTTAGTTTCTCCCATCGCTGACCAAACTGCTCAGACCAAAGAATTATACAGTCTGGACATCAGTGACTATTTCAATGACCCTGATGGCGATGCTCTCACCTTCTCCGCTACAGGTTTACCCAAAGGATTAAACCTGAATCCGGACACGGGTGTAATTAGTGGCACTCCCCGCAATAAAGCTATCGGCACTAACCCGATTACTCTCACCGCTAATGACGGTAATGGCGGAGAAATCAGTGATGTCTTTGACTTAACAGTCAATCGGGGAACGACGAATAACGGCAATGCTAAACCTAAAGTCAACTTCAAAAATGATTTGTTGTTCTTCAAGGGGAACTCTCAAGCCAGTAACCTCCTGTTCTCGCTCACCGGGAACAACTCACCCTTTGTCAGTGAAGTTGGCATTTTTGAAGTGGATAACCGGGCTGGGAAGGTTAACGGAATTAAACCCGGAGAAACGGATTATCTAGAAGCTGCCTTGGATAGAGGCAAAGTTTTATTCTCCAGTTTGCCCAATAACTTTGCTGGCGATAACTTGACCCGGATTTTAGATGTGGAGCAAGTTTTCGGTGAAACCAACCCCAATCTAGGATTTTATCTGGTGCAAGACAACACAACAGATAATGTTCGAGCCGCATTAGACGCAGGACAAACACCAACAAATGTCTGGTTTAGTCTGCCCGGTGCTAATGCCAACAATACGGATTATTTTGAGGTATTGAATGGGGAGAGCAATCAATTTACTCTCAATTGGCAAAACCCAATGGCAGAGAGTAACGATAGTCTGACGCTAACGGTTGAACCGACAAATGAGTCTCCAGCGTTAGGGACTCAGTTACAAGGCGAACAAGAAATTATTGATTTACGCGGACAAACCAGTCCAGTAGACGCGAATTTTATCGAGGTTAAGAGTCATGCTGGGTTTGATAATTCCGTCGGATTGTATGTCATTGAAAATCAAGATGGCGCAGTGGAAGACCCCATGACAGGTCAATTGATTCACCCCGAAGACGAAGGGTATGCTCAAGCTGCCCTTGCTCAATCGGTGGTTAGCGATGTAAATCGGGGGACAGTGGAGTTTAACACCCAATTAGATGGAGGAAATCTGCTAGCACCTTTCATTATCGCTAATGGCACCAAGGCGGAATTGCTGGCTGAGAATCCCAATAATCAGTACCTGGGTTATGGAGAACCTATTGCCTACTTTTCCTACTTAGGCGCGAATCCTGATAAAGTTGACCATATTCGCCTACTTGGTGATAACACCTTTGGCTTTGAGGATTTACATGGAGGGGGTGATCAAGATTTTAATGATTTCACCTTCCAGATTGATTTAACAATTGGTTGATTCTTTTGCATCGAAGTTTGAGGGCGACCCGATTTTATTGAAGGTAGTGGAGTTGTTAATTGATGCAGGCGGGTCGCCCCTACACACCTACTACTGGCTCGGCACAGCTAAAATTGTGGATTAGATTTGTCGATTTTATGGGCGCACGCCATGCGCCCCTACAGTGGGATAGGTGGTAGGTTGGGTTAACGACTGTTACCCAACAGGATATAGGGCTAAAGCTAGGACTATTTGTTAGTTTTATCAAAAAGTAAATCGTCAATTTTAAGAACAAATTTACCTCAAAAAAATTATCGTAATTCTCTGTTCCCCCGTTTCCCATTCCCGACTTCCGAGTTTCATCGGCTTTGACAAAAGAATTAACCGTTTTTTAGGATTGAAGGGTTAACTGCTCCTTAACCTAACATGGCACGAGTACGCTCTAAGTCAGATCTACCGACCAAAATCTGCCCCGTCTGCGAACGTCCTTTCACTTGGCGCAAAAAATGGGCGAAATGCTGGGATAATGTGAAGTTCTGCTCGGAACGCTGTCGCCGACGCAAATCCTAAGCCAATTAAGCCAATTAACTGTAAAGGAGTTCGTGAATTCAATGCAACCCAAATTAATTATTCATGGTGGTGCCGGAAGCGCCCTGAAAACCAAAGACGCCACCCAAGCAGTGCGCGATTCGCTTTATAAAATACTTGATGATGTCTATGCCCTGTTATCATCGGGTGCAAACGCCCGTGAAGCGGTGATTCGAGGCTGTCAACTCCTAGAAGATGAACCCCGCTACAATGCCGGAACGGGTTCGGTATTACAATCTGATGGACAGATTCGCATGAGTGCGTCACTGATGGATGGTAAACCTCAACGCTTTAGTGGAGTGATTAATGTCTCGCGGATTAAAAATCCTATCCATTTGGCGAAGATTTTGCAAGATTGTCCCGATCGCATCCTCTCGGATTTGGGGGCGGCGGAATTGGTGCGGGAAGTGAATGCACCCATTTATAACCCCTTGACTGAGAAGCGCTTACAGGAATGGTTACAGGATAGACAGGACAACTTTGAACGGACGATGGCGGATGTCGTCAGCGAACCGGAAGTCCTTTCCTCGGAAGCCGGACGTGGCACAATTGGAGTTGTGGCGTTAGATAGTCAGGGCGGCTTAGCGGCGGGTACATCCACCGGGGGTAAGGGATTTGAACGCATTGGTCGAGTCAGCGATTCGGCAATGCCTGCGGGGAATTACGCCAACTTAAACGCCGGGGTAAGCTGTACCGGGATTGGGGAAGATATCATTGATGAATGCTTCGCCGCACGGGTGGTGGTGCGCGTCACCGACGGTTTATCCTTAGCCGATGCTATGGAACGTTCCATAAAAGAAGCAAAGGAGAATCGGCGGGATTTAGGTGCGATCGCGATTGATGCTAGGGGTGCGATCGCCTGCGGAAAAACCAGCCAAATTCTCCTTGCTGCTTACCATACCGGACACCAAAAGGGAGACACACTAGAAATGATTGAGGAGGTGCAAACGGTATAGCAGAGGTCATCCTTTATCAATAGGCTCAATCAACCAATCTCGCGGGTTGCCTGGATGGGGACAGTATTTCTGGGCAAGACGTGCTGTTCCATCCCAGCTTCCGGCTAATTATGGATGAATCAGCCTTTGTTTGGAGTTAACCACAACTAACGTAATACGCTTGTTTACCGTGTATTACGCTCTTGTCTGTAGTTTCACTGATCAACTCGCTTGAGTCAAGTTTTGTTTGCAAATCTTTATTTAGTCATTCGTCATTCGTCATTCGTCATTCGTCATTCGTCATTCGTCATTCGTCATTCGTCATTTGTCATTTGTCATTCGTCATTTGTCATTGGTAAGGGTTTGAGGCTTGTTTACTTGCACAAGCGTGGGCGTGCTGTTTTCTTTTGTCCGACCACTTAGTCCATTCCCCACCAACTATGACGTTTTCCCTTAAATTTGCTATTCTCAAAAAGGCTAATATTATCACGGTTATATTGTTTTTATTTTGGCATTTGCAAAAATCAATTAAATCCATTTTGCAAATGTATTTTACGTTATATTCCTTTCTTTTCTGTGATTTGGCAACAGGAGTGGTATACTCTCAGGAAGATTAACTTTTATACAGATAAAAATCTGTCTACTATTAACAAATGATCCCTCAAGTTACAGTAATCGATCACCCATTCGTACAGCACAAGCTAACCCTTATGCGTCAGGCTGACACCAGTACAGCTAAATTTCGTCAACTGATGAAAGAAGTTGGCGGCTTGCTAGCTTACGAGGTAACGCGGGACTTACCGCTTAAATACGCACCGATTAAAACACCTCTGGCTCCCATGCACGCTCCCATGCTGGCTTCAGATAAGAAAATGGTGATTGTTTCGATTATGCGGGCAGGGCAAGGGCTGGTTGATGGTATCTTAGAATTGATCCCTTCCGCCCGCTTGGGGCATATTGGCTTGTATCGCGATCCAACGACTCGGATTCCGATTGAATATTATTGCAAACTGCCTCATGATATTGAACACCGAGACATCTTGGTTGTTGATCCCATGGTGGCTACAGGGAATACAGCCGTAGCCGCCGTGGATCGGGTGAAGGATTTTATCCCCTTGTCCATTAAATTTTTGTGCTTGCTAGCTGCACCAGAGGGAATCGCGAATTTCCATGATCATCATCCGGAAGTCCCTTTGTATACCGCCGCGATTGATGAAAGCTTAGACGAGCATGGTTATATTTTGCCCGGACTTGGGGATGCAGGCGATCGCCTGTTTGGGACAAAATAGCAGTAAGCTTTGTGTTGCAATTGATATCTGTCATGAATCGCACCATTTCAGTGAAACAGCTTTCAGTAGAAGAAATTAGCGCCGAACGCTTTCAACCCTTCGGTCAATTAATCACGCCGACAGCCGATGATAAACCCTATGATGCAACAGATGCCCAATTAGTTCTGCACAACGGTACTCCCCGCTTTTACATCATGCGCTTGTATCACAGAGGTCGCAAATTTCACACAATCACGCGCCATCAGCACTGTACCCAATGTTTGGGTTCTCTAGAAGGGAAAGACTGGTGGATGGCGGTTGCACCTGCTTGTGAACATGAACAACCCGCGATCGATGACATTAAAGTTTTCCGGATTCCGGGAAACTGCTTCATCAAGTTAGAACTAGGAACGTGGCACGCGGGTCCTTATTTTGAACATGATTTTGTCGATTTCTATAATTTGGAACTGAGTGACACAAATGAGGTTGACCACTTTACCCATGATTTCCTGAAAAGTCACAATTTAGAGTTGGAAATTGTTTGACGTATCACCTCAATAAAATTATCACTTTTTAGGAAATGGAAGACAGTGCGATCGCTGTGCTATAATCGGACTCTATTCCATCTATTTATACTGAAACGGGAGCAATAAAATGAGGTTTATTAGTCCCAAGGTCGATTACGCCTTTAAAAAAATATTTGGTTCCGAACAAAGCCAAGAGATTTTAATCAGTTTTCTCAATGCAATAATTTATAACGAAGAAAAAATCATTCAATCCCTAACAATTGTTAATCCCTATAATCCGGGTCAGGTGATGACCTTAAAAGAAACTTATTTAGATGTCAAAGCCGTTTTAGCGGATGGGTCGATTGTGGTCATTGAAATGCAAATAGCGCCAATGACTGCCTTTAACAAGCGGGTAGCTTATAACTTGGCAAAAGCCTATAGTAACCAGTTAAAAACAGGCGATGATTATCCTTTCCTGAATCCAGCAATTGCCGTAACAATTACTGATTTTATCTTGTTTGCCAACACAGCTCAGGTAATTAACCAATTTGTCTTTCAAGAGAAAACCCAAAAATTTGAACTTCTAGATAGTGAATTAAAGCTAATTTTTGTCGAACTTCCCAAATTCAATAAAACCTTGTCTGAACTACAGAGTTTAACCGATAAATGGATTTATTTCCTGAAAGAAGCAGCGAGTTTGGAGAGTGTCCCTGATAATTTAGGGGAAGTTTCAGAGATAGAACTTGCTTTAAACCTTGCCAATCAAGCCACAATGACGGTAGAAGAGTTGGATGTGGTTGATCGGCGAGGCATGATGTTGCAAGATGAAAAAGGACGGCTGGCTTATGCTGAAGAAAAAGGCAAAGAAAAAGGGAAAGAAGAAGGGAAAGAAGAAGGGCGACTAGAACAGACCAAAACTCTATTAGGGCGTCTAATACTGAAGCGTTTTGGCGAAATTCCGTTGGCAATCAGCCGCAAAATTGAAGAATTACCGTTGAGTGATTTGGAACGGTTAACTGAGGAAATTTTCGATTTTCAAAGTTTACCCGATTTAGCCAGTTGGTTGGAGGATCGCCAGTAGATTGGTGGAAATAAACTGAACTTTAAGTTCTGTGAATATGCCTCAAACCCTTACAAATGAAGTAGCTTGCTTCTTTTCGGGCAGCGAGTATGACGAATGACGAATGACAAAGGACAAAGGACGAAGCGCCCCTCAATCTGAGCAAAAATGGTAGGATGATCATAAAAATGCCGCCCTCAACGGTGGTTTATCATGGGTTAGCCGTTAGCCACTGGGACTCGTGCCTGGGACTCGTGCAAGATTGCCTGTGAACGCTGACTCCCCTATTCATGCCCTTAGTCTTGAGTGTCTAACCTTAACCCTAGACCAAGCGCGATTAGACGTATCCCTCTCCTGCTATGTTAAAAAACTTACTTGGCGATCCAAATACCCGCAAACTTAAACGATACCAACCATTCGTTGCTGATATCAACGTTCTGGAAGAAGATATCCGATCGCTCTCCGATGAACAACTCCAAGGGAAAACCGCAGAATTCAAGCAGCAGCTTGAAGGGGCGACAACCGATCGCGAGCGAGAAGAACTGTTAGAGGATCTCCTACCCGAAGCCTTTGCAGTTGTGCGGGAAGCCGCATGGCGGGTTCTGGGAATGCGCCATTTTGATGTGCAGCTATTAGGTGGTGTTGTGCTGCACCGGGGAGAAATCGCGGAGATGAAAACGGGTGAAGGGAAAACCCTGGTATCCACCCTCCCAGCTTATCTCAATGCTCTAAGTGGCAAAGGGGTACATATCGTTACCGTCAACGATTACCTGGCACGCCGGGACGCGGAATGGATGGGACAGGTACACCGCTTCTTAGGATTAACGGTAGGACTGATTCAGTCAGGGATGGGTCCTGCGGAACGACAGCGCAACTATGCCTGTGATATTACCTACGCCACAAACAGCGAGTTGGGCTTCGACTACCTGCGGGACAATATGGCAACCTCAATGAATGAGGTGGTGCAGCGTCCCTTCAATTACTGCATCATTGACGAAGTAGACTCGGTACTCATTGACGAAGCCCGCACCCCGCTGATTATTTCCGGACAAGTGGAACGTCCCACCCAGAACTATATGAAAGCGGCTCAAATCGCGAAAATGCTGCAGCCGGAGGAGCATTATGAGGTTGATGAAAAAGCGCGTAATGTCATCCTCACCGATGAAGGCTTTATCGAGGCGGAAAAACTCCTAGAGGTTGGAGATTTGTATGACCCGGAAAATCCCTGGGCTCATTATATCTTTAACGCGATTAAGGCAAAGGAACTGTTTACCAATGACGTAAACTATATCGTGCGTAATGACGAAGTGGTCATCGTCGATGAGTTTACCGGACGGGTCTTACAAGGACGGCGTTGGAGTGATGGACTGCACCAGGCGATTGAGGCAAAAGAAGGTGTCGAGATTCAAAAAGAAACCCAAACCCTAGCGACAATTACCTATCAAAATTTCTTTTTGCTTTATCCCAAGCTAGCCGGGATGACCGGAACAGCCAAAACAGAAGAAGCCGAATTTGAAAAAATCTATAACCTACAAGTCACGATTATCCCCACCAATAAGCCCCCCGGACGGCGGGATATGTCGGATGTAGTGTATAAAACTGAGGAAGCCAAATGGAAAGCGGTGGCACGAGAATGTGCGGACATGCATGAGCAAGGACGCCCAGTATTGGTGGGTACAACCAGTGTGGAAAAATCAGAAGTGCTTTCGCGTTTGTTAAGCCAATTGGACGTTCCCCATAATCTGCTCAATGCCCGACCCGAGAACGTGGAACGGGAATCCGAAATTGTGGCACAAGCGGGGCGCAAAGGGGCGGTGACGATCGCGACGAACATGGCAGGACGTGGTACCGATATTATCTTAGGGGGTAATGCAGATTATATGTCGCGGCTGAAAGTGCGGGAATATTTCATGCCTAAGATTGTCATCCCCGAAGAAGAAGATTCCTTTGCGGCTATGGCAGGAGGGGGTGGGCAACGCTCCCAAGCCCAAGGGTTTGCGCCAGGGAAAAAGGTGAAAACTTGGAAGGTAAGTCCGCAGATTTACCCGACTCAGTTGTCTCCGGAAACCGAGCAAAAGCTGATTGAGGCGGTGAAGTTTGCGGTGCAGCAGTATGGGGAACGCAGTCTACCGGAATTAGAAGCCGAAGAAAAAATAGCGATCGCGGCGGAAAATGCCCCGACGGATGACCCAGTGATTCAAAAGCTGCGGGAGGTTTGTCGGGCGGTGCGAAAGGAATATGAAGCCTTTACTCATAAAGAACATGATGAGGTAATCTACACCGAGCCTATCGGCGGATTGCACGTCATTGGTACCGAACGCCACGAATCTCGCCGGATTGATAACCAACTCCGGGGACGGGCAGGACGCCAAGGTGACCCGGGTTCGACGAAGTTTTTCCTCAGTTTAGAGGATAACTTGCTGCGAATCTTCGGGGGCGATCGCGTGGCGGGGATGATGAATGCGTTCCGGGTAGAGGAAGATATGCCTATTGAATCGGGAATGCTGACTCGTTCCTTAGAAGGGGCGCAGAAAAAAGTGGAAACTTTCTACTATGACACCCGGAAACAGGTATTTGAATATGACGAGGTGATGAATAATCAGCGGCGGGCAATTTATGCTGAACGTCGTCGGGTGTTAGAAGGATTAGATCTTAAAGAACAAGTCATCCAATATGCGGAGAAGACGATGGATGATATTGTTGAGGCGTATGTCAACCCGGATTTGCCACCAGAGGAATGGGATATAGCTAGCTTGGTGTCCAAAGTGCAAGAGTTTGTCTATTTACTGCAAGATCTCAAGCCCGAACATCTCGATGATATGACAGTGACGGAGATTAAAACCTTCTTGCATGAAGAAGTCCGTAAAGCTTATGACATTAAAGAAGCCCAAATCGATCAAATTCAACCGGGATTGATGCGACAAGCCGAACGGTTCTTCATCTTGCAGCAGATTGATACCCTGTGGCGGGAGCATTTACAATCAATGGATGCGTTGCGTGAGTCGGTCGGGTTACGGGGGTATGGACAGAAAGACCCACTGATTGAGTATAAGCAAGAAGGCTATGAAACCTTCTTGGAAATGATGATTGACATTCGTCGCAATGTGGTGTACTCACTGTTCCAATTCCAGCCGCAAGTGCAACCGCAAGCCGTTTAATTCGTTGTCATTTCTTCTTTGTCCTTGGTCAGTCGGTGTTAATCAGATCCCCGACTTCTTGAAGAAGTCGGGGATCTGTTGGAGTATTGTTTACATTCATTAAGAATACGGAAAATAGCGGCAATATGCGGTAATCTACACATAGATAGTGTTCCTGACGACAAAGAAGACTTGATAACAGATGAGAGCGAGTGTCATTACATCATTTTGTGCAAGGCTGTATGGAATGAGAAGAGCAAAGCGCAAGAGGTCAAAACTCATTAGTGAGCTTCAGTCAAATGGAGACAATGAGACTTGTTGAAAAGCATGTAATTCGGAAAGGAAGCTGGGAATGGAAAGAGATTGATAGCTTGGCATTTAAGTCTAAAAATCTCTACAACCGAGCTAATTACGAAATTCGTCAACACTTCTTTGAAACCAATCAAGTTCTCTGTTACAACGAAATGGCGTCTCGGATGCAGGCAGAAGAATCGTATTGCGAATTGCCCCGCAAAGTCTCTCAGCAAGTTCTTCGTTGTTTAGATAGAAATTGGAAGGCGTGGAAAGAGGCGGATAAAGCTTACAAGAAAAACCCTTCCAAGTTCCTGGGAAAGCCTAGACTCCCTAAATATAAAGACAAGGAGAAGGGGCGCAATCTCTTGGTTTACACCATCCAGGCTATTAGCTCCAAAGAGCTGAAGAAGGGATGGGTGAAACCATCGGGAACAAACCTGATGATTTCTTGTAATCAGCAAAATATCAATGAGGTGAGAATTGTTCCCCGTCTTAACTACTACGTGGTTGAGATAATTTATGAACAATCCGTTGAACAACTGGTAGACGGTGAAGCCGTAGCAGGTGTAGATATTGGTCTTAACAACTTAGCGGCTGTAACTTCAAATCAAAAAGGCTTTAAACCTTTCCTGATTAATGGCAGACCCGTTAAAGCCGTTAATAATTTCTATAACAAAAAGAAAGCTGAGCTTCAGTCTCGTCTCAAGGAAAACAGGAAAACATCTAACAGGATTCAGCGCTTGTCAACTAAGCGAGGATTCAAGATAGATGACTATCTCCATAAGTCCAGCCGTTTCATTATTGATCGATTAGTTGAGAAGAATATCTCAACTCTTGTAATCGGAAAAAATGAGAACTGGAAGCAGGAACTCAATATGGGTAAAGCCAATAATCAAAACTTCACTAGCGTTCCTCATTCTAGATTCATTGAGATGTTGACTTACAAGGCTCAGTTGGTTGGCATTAAGGTTGTCATCACCGAAGAATCCTACACTTCGCTTGCCAGTTTCTTAGACGGAGATCCTCTTCCTGTTTACGGAACAGCAGAAGCCAAAACCGCAAAGTTTAGCGGTCGTCGCCTTAAGCGCGGGTTGTACAAATCAAAAAACGGCGTTAAGTTTAACGCCGACACAAATGGAAGTTACAACATTATCCGCAAAGCAGTCCCAGATGCTTTCTGCAATGGGATAGAGGGTGTAGTAGTTCACCCAGTTAAGATTACTCTTACAAACTAATTTCCGTATTTTTCCGTGAAATTAGGAACTATACTGAACAATATAGTATTCCCCATTTAAAAATGACTTCCCAAACACCATCAATTCAATTTTTTGAAGGACTTCCTGAAGAACTGAGCAATGTTAGCTTGCGGCGAAATCGGAGTTCGGGCGTGCGTTCAGTATTAATGAGTTTCGATTCCTTAAAAGCGATAGAAAAATTCCAGAGTTATACTAAACGATTCGCCAACGCCTTGCTTTTAATTGATGAAGAAGGGCAGATTAGTGTGGAACCCTCATCGGTTAAATTTATATTCAGTGGTCCAGAAGGCGATGATTTGAGGCGCGTAGACTGCGAATTTGAAATCGAGCGCCAAGATCACTGGGATCGGTTCATGCGCTTTATGCAACGCTATGCCGAAGCCAATGGTATGGCTTACGGTGATACTCAACAAGCACAGGGAGCAGAGTAAGTTAATCGTGAAAATTGCTATTACTGGAGCAACCGGATTTATTGGTTCTCGCTTAGTCAAGCGTCTGCTTGAGTTAAAGCATCAACCGATGATTTTAACCCGAAACCGAGCCAAAGCCACTCGGCTGTTTCCTGATTTAGAGATTGTCGGCTATACTCCCACCGAATCGGGATCTTGGCAAGACGCGATCGCAGGATGTGATGGAGTGGTAAACTTAGCTGGGGAACCCATCGGTGAGCATCGTTGGACATCGGAACGGAAACAAGCCATTCTCGATAGCCGCCAACTGGGAACCGGGCGAATTGTTGAAGCAATCAGCCAAGCGCAATCCAAACCCAGCGTATTAGTAAATACGTCGGCTATTGGCTATTACGGGACTAGCGAAACAGCAACATTTGACGAAACCAGTCCCCCCGGAGATGATTTCCTCGCCCAAGTCTGTCAGGCTTGGGAAGCGGAAGCCCAAAAGGTTAAAGAGGCTGGGGTGCGGTTGGTTATCCTCCGGTTTGGCATCGTTTTAGGAGAGGGTGGCGCCCTAGCGAAAATGTTACCTCCATTTCAACTATTTGCTGGAGGTCCAATTGGTAGTGGGCGTCAGTGGTTCTCGTGGATTCACCGAGAGGATTTGGTGAACTTGATTATCAATGCACTCACCCGCAATGACATGGAAGGGGTTTTCAATGCTACAGCACCCAACCCAGTGCGGATGGCGGAGTTTTGTCAGACGTTGGGAGATGTGATGAATCGTCCCTCCTGGTTACCCGTTCCCAGCATTGCCCTAGAAGCGTTATTGGGAGAGGGGGCTAAGGTGGTGCTAGAGGGTCAAAAGGTGTTACCTAAGCGGACAACTAGCAGTGGTTTTAACTATGACTATGCCAATGTCAAACCTGCGTTAGCTGATATTGTGACTTCTAATTGAGTATTCAACCGGACATAAGTAGGTTGGTGGAAATAAACTCAACTAGATCAAGTTATATTAACAAGCCTCAAACCCTTACAAATGACGAATGACGAATGACAAATGACGATCTCTACCATTAACTTTAATTTTCCCCACCTACTTAACATAATATGACCCAGCAGCAAACCCAGCGCCCCTTACGTCGGGGTCGAATATTTCCTCAACATACAATACCGCCGCAAGAACTGGCAAGACGGAAAGCGGAACGAAACGCACGGTATCAACGCTGTTTCCCGGTTTTTGAACGAGTCCGGGATGAGTTAATGAGTGATTACTATAACTGGTTTATACTGATTGAGCCAAATAGTGGGGACTATTTTATTGATGCTGATGAAGATAAAGCGGTGGAAAAAGCGCGTAAAAAGTATCCGACTGGCTGGCTAATGACATTCCGAATTAATCAGACGGGAGCCTGCGGCATGATATGATTTCTGGCAGATTTGGCAATATTGGTGAGCTTTTTTCTTCACTATTGCCTATTGCCTATTGCCTATTCCCTGGCGCGTAGCGCTATATCGATGGATTGGGGTGGCTGCTGATTGAACGAAATCGAGCCATGCGGACAGCACAAGGACAGGATGTGTTTGACTTGTATGAGGGAACGGTGAGTTTTGATGGGGTTGAATACAGGATTCCTGTTCATGTTGGGGAGGAAATTCCTGATGTTTTGCTGGGGTTACAGTGGCTGGGAATGATGCGGTTAGTCGTAGATGCGCCAGTGGGAGTGTTAACGTTAGAGCATCGGCGGAGTAATGGCAGTTAGGGCGATGTTGGGTATTGGTTTGTAAGCTTTATTCGGTGGGGGTTTAGCGTTCAAGTTCCATCTGGGCAAAGTGTTCCATCAGCATTCGGTGGATGAAGATGTAGCCGCCGCCAACTTTTTGGAGGAAGATGCGATCTGCGGCATAGTCGAGGAAGTGGGCATAGTTCCAGGGAATAGCACCACTGTGCCAAAGGACAAGGCGCAGAGATAGATGTTTGAGCAAAGGTAAATAACTCAAGCAAGCCAAAAAGCCAAGAATACAAGAAATGAATCGATAGTATGTGGCTGGCCTCTGGAAGGCTATGATAGAAGAAAGACAGAAAAGTATTGAACTTAAAAATGCAGTTTTTGAAGCTTCTTTTACGCGATAGTTCGGAGCTAGCGAATCTTCTATTTTTTCTGCTGTCAAAACATTAAATAAGCTTATAAACACAGAAAAAATGAATGACATCAATCCTGGAATAAATGTCAATATTTTTAAAGATAGCTTGATTAACAAGCCTCCTTTTATTTTAATCATATCTCCATACAGTATCACAAATAGAAGAATATAATTCGAGTTTTGATTGGAATCTATTGATTCGTTGATTTCATTAGAAACTGCTATAGAGCGTTTAATTAGAAACTTAAAATATTTTTTTGAATTGCTGCCCAACCTTTGCATACCAATTGCATATGCTAATTCTCCGAAAAGTATATGAATTGGTATGATAATCGGCAATAGCAATATCTTCCACATCCACTCGGACATCAATAAAGCGTGTCCTAGCGAATGTTGCAAAACTTTATCTTTCAAATCTCTCAGTGAAGGGGCTTTTAATCGAAATCTTGAAGAGAGATCGATGTCATGAAGAATAGGTATGTTATCTTGAAACTCTCTTGGTAGCTTCTTCCTGAATAGACAACAAAAAACTTGAACCATGGGATACATTATTAATCGGCGAGCATCAGCTTTGGACTCAGTAGATAAAATAAATCCAAACCATGAGCCGAATAGTAAGATGCGATTAGAAATAGATGACCATGATATTGAATGTTCAGGCAAGAACCATTGCAAAATAACAATCGTAGCAATAGTTCCAGCAGTCACTAAATTCATTATGACAAGTAAAACCCAATATTGCCATTGACGAAATTTATTTTTCAGATAACGAGGCTGCATTCCTTCAATGAAAAATACAGTTTGCGACTCCTGAAGCATTCTCTGTGCTAGCCAACTCAGCCAATGCTTTGTTTGAAATTTTGAATATCTCTGTTCACCCTTTGAACGATTAGGGCGATGAAACATTTTCTCAATGTAATCATCAAATAGCTGCTTACGCCGTTCTTCTGCCATCTCAGTTTTTGGCAAATCCTCAACCGCAACTCCCTGGTAAGCCAGAGTCATAATATTGAGCATCAAAGGAGATTGGGCTAACTCTTGCAATACTGTATCCTCTACAATTAATTTCCTCAAACCTGCCAAGTCAGTACCGACACTATCCAAGTAATGACCAACTTGTTCTAAAGTTAGCAATCTTATATAAACTGCACTTTGAAAATTCAGACGATTAGATAAGGCTTCATAGTCTTTAATCCGACTGCACACCACTAATTCTGCCCCATAATTCTGATGAAATGTGTTCAACGCCGCAATACAGTCATCTCGATACTCCTTCTTCAGTTCATCCAAACCATCCAGTAATGGAACCAGTTGCTGTTGTGTTACCCAGGTTTGCCCAATTTCCTGGGGAATTTTATACTTAAGATTGAGTTCCTCTACTAACCAATCCGCTATCGTTTCTCGTTTATTTGCCCAAGAGGAGAGGTTAAATACAACAGGAATCAGCCGATTAATGTCTTGTTCCGCACGGGCAATTAAATCGCGGGTGAGTTCCAGTAACGTTGTGGTTTTTCCTGACCCAGGTTCCCCTAGAATTAGTAGCGTTCGACCTATGCCGATTTGGTCAAATATATCGATAATTTTAGTTCCATCGGGGAGAGGTTGAGGCGAGGAGTCATCTGTCTCTATAATGACATTCCAAGGATTAGTAATTGCATCGGGGCGTTCCTCCAATCCCAACTCAATCATCACCTGATTGTAGAGGGAGTTTTCTAGAACTACTTTGACCCAAAAGTTGTTGACTTGATTGAGTAACGCCTGACGATTGCGGTATTCTTGCCGAGTTAATTGAGTTCCGACAACAGCTTCCTGTTGATGAAAAAAATTCCAGACGTTGTTAATCTGACTGTTATTTCCTTGAATGGCTTGGTTTCCGTCTCCCTGAATTACACTATTTCTATCTCCCTGGATATTTCGGTTACTTTCTCTGTGAATAACACGGTTACTATCCCCTTGGACAGTTGATATACAGCGCTTCGCGCTGCTATGAGGTACAGTAACAACAATGAGCAAACCAATTTCTTAAATGTTTAGGATTGATTAAATCAAGAGCTACAGCCAAAATTTTATCAATCATAGAACTGGTAGTAGGAGTAAAGCCCAGC
>NZ_JAVKBY010000017.1:0-4204 GCF_040222985.1 Coleofasciculus sp. F4-SAH-05 | reverse complement strand
GCTGGGCTTTACTCCTACTACCAGTTCTATGATTGATAAAATTTTGGCTGTAGCTCTTGATTTAATCAATCCTAAACATTTAAGAAATTGGTTTGCTCATTGTTGTTACTGTACCTCATAGCAGCGCGAAGCGCTGTATATTGATGATCACTCAGATTTTTAGCCCGCGCGATCGCTAAACATTCTGCCTGATAATTTTGGTCTTTCACCGCCGCGATCGCAGCCGTCAGCGAATCGGGTTCAATCTTTCCCTGTGTCTGGGAAGCCGAAGAGACAATCGCCCCTCCCCCCATCTCCTCCTCTGAAGCCTCAACCACCTGATGCCCTTCCCCGCGCAGCGCCGCCAGTACCGATTCCCGATACTGAAACATGGACGCATTATGCCTTACCGCCATTCTTGCCCAACACAACAGCGATTCCGCCTGAAAACCCGTCTCAATATCATCCAGGGCATCAAAATCGGATTGTTGTAATAATCGAATATTAACCTGAGTCAAACGGCGTCCCGATGTCAACAAAGCGGGAATCGACGTAGAACCATTTCCCACCCGATTAAACCCACAAGGCGCTACCCACAGAAACCGAGGCAAATTTTGCCGCACTCGCCCCAACGCCTGACGCACCGAGTTTTCACTTTGTACCCCAATTGCAATCCCCCAAACCGAGGTGAAATGTCCCTGCAAATCAATACTGACTCCGGTTTCAATCACCGGACTTGCCAGAACAATATCATACTGACTCAACACCCCATCCAAATCACGCATACAGCCATACGCCGGATGAGTCGGTTCAGTCAGAGATTCTGAATCAATGCGGAGAATCTTCGCCTCAGGAAATCGAGAACGCAGATAAGCTTCCAACGTACAGGTTCCCCACTGACTCCCCCGTTTCTGGGCGGAAAGGCAAACAAAGGGTTTCCCACCGACTGCAATGTGTCGTTCCAAATCCTGAATCAAGCGTTCTGGCTTAGGTTCTGGATAATAGTTGACTCGCCAGGATTCAGACTCACTAGGTTTCCAGGTGTTGTGAATAATATAAGGATGTTGGGGAACCCCCGATAAAGAAATCAAGTAATCGATAGAAACATCACTCAAATCCGCATCCGCCACATAAACTTGTCCCTCATCTCCCAAAACATTCTGCATCAATGTCTTCAGAGATTTCAGAATCGCCACTCGGTTACTACTGCAAGTATCCGAATCCAACCCATGCCAAAGAACCTGTTCCACTTCATCAATAATTACCACGCCATCTGACCAGTTCACCGCCTCGAAGCCAGCCTGAGAGGTAGGATGGAGAGAGTCAACGCAGAGACCATAGCCTAACCTAGCACCCGTTTCTGTATCCTGTATCTGAGTGACATAGTTCAAGCCAAAGCGCTGACATAACGCCTCCACGAGTCGCACCCGATGACCAATCACCAAAACCCATTTCTGGCGCTTAATTGCCTCTTGGACAATTGTTTCTAACCACTGAGTTTTCCCTGTCCCTTTGGGGGATTTAATTCCAATCAATTTGGCATCCTCAGGAATCGATAATTCCCCTAAATAGCGACGATTTATCTGTATCGTGGGCGGATAAGTCAGCCCGGTTAAGGATTGGGCTTTCCAGGTATCTAAGGGGACAGCCGTTTGATAGGCTTGGTCAAATGCTGTTTGAGTATGGTTGGCAATTAAATCATCCACCCCTTTTCCTTGGGCTGGATGCCAACTGATTATCTTGACAGAACATCCCTTTTGGGTTAATAAATATCCCAACTGACGAATAGCGGCATTAACAGCTTTGATGGTACTGGGTTTAGTGTCTTGGTCAAAGGCAATATAAATTGTTCTCCCCGGTGTTGCTAATTTGAGTAACTGGGGGATGAGGCGAGACTTGCCGATACGATTTCCTTGTTCATCTCTAGGGACACGATAGCCTCCGAATACACCAGGGAGGGCAATTGCCCCATAGCCGGCGGTGAGTAAAGCCCCGGCTTTCTTTGCGCCTTCCGTAATACACAACGGAATTTCTGGGTGGGCAATCAACCACTGCCAAAATTCGCCGGAGACATTTTGAGTTTGTCGGGGCGGGTTTAGGGACTCGCCTTGGGCGATTGATGATAACGTTTCTACAAAACCCGCCCTGACCGAATGTTGACCCTTCACCACCTTCGAGGGCATGGTTTGTCGGGGCGGGTTTAGGGACTGACTTGGGGCGATTGATGATAACGTTTCTACAAAACCCGCCCTGACCGAATGTTGACCCTTCACCACCTTCGAGGGCATGGTTTGTCGGGGCGGGTTTAGGGACTGACTTGGGGCGATTGATGATAACGTTCCTACAAAACCCGCCCTGACCGATGTGTCGGGGAGGGCTTCACGATTGTCGATGACGTGATTAAACCCGCCCCCAGACGCGCCATGGCGCGTCTCTACATCAAATGGAAGCGTCAGGTTATAGCGATTAGCAATATCCTGCCACAAATGTAGGGGAACACGCAGGGCAAAAACCCCTGTGGGGGCTAGGGGCGGATGTTCGTATTTAATCAGTTTGCCCGTCTGAGTATTGCAGCGAGGAGAACTGGGCTTGAAACAACCCCAAAGGTCATCATTACCCGTGAGTACGTCAATTCCGGAACACCACCATCCTCCTTGTTCCGTATGTTCGTAGCGTTTGAGGATGCGGCGACTGACCCGACCATCATTCCGTCGTGGTAATGTATCCGCGTAGAATAAATAGTTCGATGGGCAAGTGCCAGTTAAAGGGATAACGTTTAGGCGCGTGAGTTGGTCATCGATACAGCTATTGTTCCATTCTTGCAGATAATTCACGGGATTAGAGATTAAGGGGTTCATACGCAAAACTACACTACATCTAGTAGTTAAACTGAATAGCTTAGGAAAGGAACACTAATTATAGGGCTTGTTGACCAATGGTTGAAGCGTCATGTAAAAAAGTGGCGGTGCAGGGGGGCGGGGAGTACGGGAATGGGATGTTCCAGACGTAGCCTGTTAGGTCTGTATCGTCAAATTGCTGCCAAATTTTGGGTAAAGCGATCGCGAATGCGTCTCTACGGTTTCCGGTTGAGTTAAATTCAGGACGGAATGAATTCAGGATAATTGAGGTAACTCTCAAAAAATATCTGAATGTCGAGGCAGTTCCCGCCGAGTTGGTGGGCATTGCCCACCCTACGCTATATCAAGAGTTTCGACGAGCCAAAAATGCACGCTTTCCAGTGACCTTAAATTTAAGGTAGAGTAAAGGAAACAAGATTAAAGAACTCGAATCATATAATTATTATCCATAAACTGTTCGGCATTTAAATGGCTAAAAAAAATATTTTATCCTTGATTATTCACCGGACTCACTTTAGCCCGATACAATAATTTATCACCTTGCCGATAGCCAACATAACGAACTCGCACCAGCTCTCCGGGTTGAACGGTTCCCGACATTAATTGGTGCCATTGGGGATCATAAGTCAATTCATCACCAACTGAAGCGATCGCGTCTATGCCCCATTGTTGCAGAAGCTGTTCCACTGGCTTGATTAGAGGCAATAATCGGATGGCGGGTAACTGCTCATTCTGAGTTACAGCATAAGCGGCTGTGGGCCACTGTAATAACCATGATTCTAATACCTGCACACTCGATTGCTGAAATTCCTGTAGCAGGGTTTCGCGTTGTTCGGCGAATTGCTGTTGTAGTCGGTGGTATTCCTGCTTGAGGTTGTCGAGGCTTTCTGGTGCGGGAATCTCAGAACTTGGTGAAGTGCGATCGCGCGACGGCGTCATCGGAGAGATTGATTCGGGTGAAAATAAGGTGAGCAATTGATCGACCGATATTTGCAATACCTGCGATAATTTCAGCAGCGTTTCTACCCGCATTTGCGATACCTGTCCTTGTCGCAGACGTTTCATTTGTCGTTCAGACACACCACTGACGCGACTCAGTTGGCGAAAACTGGACACATCCACCTGATGCATGAGGTATTGTAACTGTTGGGTGTAATTCGGGGCAGACTGATTCTTATGGCTAGATGCGGACATGAGTATGACTTATCTGGAATTGTTATAGTATTTTGACCGAGAACTAGGGATACAAGCCTCGTCCTTTTAGGACGACTTTTTATTTTCTCTTAGTCTTGTATTGTAATAAATAATGTGTTAATCTCTAAAATTAGTCTAGCACAGGCGAAAGTCGTGAGTATCGCCAATCGATT
>NZ_JAVKBY010000061.1:0-77420 GCF_040222985.1 Coleofasciculus sp. F4-SAH-05 | reverse complement strand
CAAGGCAAAATCTAGGGATGGGCAATCCCGAAGTAACGCTACAGGAGTTGGAGCCTCTACGCTACTTGGCGCAAGCCTGGTAGAGCAAGTTCTGACGATGAATGTAGAATCCCACGCGCTTTAAGCCGTGGGAGTGTCAATCAAGATAAAATATACTTAGTTCCTGTATAGGGTCTTAAAACTGACCTTTTGGTATTTTAATATCCCTCTAATCCCTCCCTGGCAATTCCAGCAAAGTTGATTCAACCCCTATGAAACGTCGAACTAACCCCGTAGCTTCTATCCTGAACGCCACCACCCTCGCCATCCTCGGCGGAATTTTTATCCTGGGAATTGGCGTCGGTATCGCCTTTAGTTCCACCGCTAGTCCCAATCTAGAAAATGTGGCATCCCGTGAAGCCATTGACCGCAGTGCGCCCAATCCGGAATTGTGTATCCAGTATGGTGCCAGTGCAATGGTCACAGATATGCGAGTTTTCGTTACTCTCAACCCCTTTAACGTTTACGTCACCCAGCCGAGTATGCGCCCCGGATGTGTTTTGCGCCGGAACAACTGGGCAATTTTAGAGAAACGGAACCTGGTTACTTCGGATCAAGTGAAATCGTGTAAAAATCGGATGAATACCTTTGGCTTCACTGGTCCATTGGAAGGTAATCCAGAAATTGAATGTATCTATCAGAATGAGGTAGAGGATAACTTATTCCTGACCAAACCAGGAGGAGGCAGTTCTCCCTCTGAAACCGATAAGTTTTAACGCCCATTTTGCCAACCTTACAGGCTGTAGAGACGTTGCATGCAACGTCTCTACATTTGTGTTTAATCGGGCAACAAAGACATCCCCCGGTCTATCACCGTCCCCTCACTGTTCCCTGTTCCCTTCTTGATGACTAATCCCGATGCATTAAAGGTCGTAGCGCATTTAATCCAGCTACGATCGCACTTCCATTATGCACCCCTGTAGCAACTAGGGGATGAAGTCCTACCGTTGACGCCAATCCCAACGCCGCTACATTGGGAGTAACGGCTAGGGCGGTATTCTGCTGGACAATTGCCAGGGTTTGCTTGCCGATCGCGATCGCATCGAGCTTATCCCGTTTCATTATCCTGTCGTTGGCGTGATAACAATTAATTATGGAAATTCCTATCCAGTGGTTGATTCTATTGTTTACAACCAGTTACCATTTCCGCCAAAAACGCGACAACAGGTCAAGCGTTCGTTTTATCATTATCGTCACTGGTTAACCATGTGGCGTGAATTGTGGAATTTAGACCGAAGTAGTTATCAAGTGAGTCAGGTGAAAAGTTTGGGTAATATTCCTCTGGTAAGTATCAAAGCGAGTACCTTCTTCAAGCGCTCAATCTGGAATTTTTATATGCCAATTCAAGCGGCTGATATGTTGCGGGATCAGATGCACGCTGAACTGCTTAAGCTGTCAAGCAATTGTACTCAAATAGCTGCGACTCAGAGTAGTCATTTTGTCTGGGTTGATGAACCGGAAATTATTGTAGCCGCGATTCAAACCCTTTTAGTGGATGATCATCCGTAGGGGCGCGACGTGCGCCCCTACGGTTTCTGGATGTAACGCTAAATTAGGTGTGCCATGCCACTACCAGACTGACACAGCTAAAATTGTGGGATAGATTTGCCGATTGAATCGGGCGCACGTCTGTGCGCCCCTACGGTTTCAACCGTTGCCAAGGCTTCCACCAAACGGCGGACAGCTGCAACCATTGCCACTTCGTTGTCTAACTGATTCACCGCAGAACCAACGCCAACACCAGCCGCACCTGCGGCAATTGCCATGGGTACGGTGACGCTGGATAAGCCAGACGCACAGAGTACCGGTACAGATACGGCGCGAGAAATTTCGGATGCAGCGGCTAAGGTGGGGGCAGCTTTTTCAATCAAGCCCAATGTTCCCGCCGAACGAGGCTGACTGCTGGTACCGCCTTCGGTTTGAATAATATCTGCCCCGGCTTGCACCAGTTCTTGTGCCAGTTCCACTTGCTGATCTAATGTCAGGATATGCGGAACAGTAACAGATAGGGTAATATCAGGCAAGCGCGATCGCGTCTGTTGGGTCAAGGCTAAAACCTCTTCTGACTCAAATCGCCGCCCTTTAGCGTAGAAGCTATCGAAATTCCCAATTTCTATCAAATCTGCCCCGGCTTCCACCGCACTGACAAATCGATGGGGTTCCACAGCAGACACACAAATCGGCAGATTTGTCAACCCTTTTGCCAGATGAATCAAATCTGGAGCAGCGGCGATATCGACAAACGTCGCACCACCCCGATCCGCCGCCTTAACGGTAGCACTCACCCGTTGGGAGTCAAAGTTATTCAAGCCACTAATAACCTTGAGGACTTGGCGGTGTTCAAAAGCTTTTTGTAGTTTTGGATGCATAGTCATCGTTGCACGTCTGCTCTATTATTACCGATCAACGGTTTGTTTTTGTCGAAGTTAATCGCTCAGGTCGCCTACATTTATTCATGAATAGGAAATATCTATTGTGCCACTTATCGGGGCATCGTGTAAATTTGAAGAAAGAGAAGATCTTTGCCTACACTAAGAACAGGCTGGAGAGCTTGTACCATCTGATTCTGGAAAAATGAATTTTGCGCCGGGAAACCTGTCTTCCTTCCACTCGGAAATTTTACAGCAAACCCAACTTGGTCAGCTTTGCGGTCAAAATGAACTCTTTGGCGATCGCTATCAGATCTTGCGAATGTTGGGTCGCGGTGGGTTTGGCGTGACCTTTCTCGCCAAAGATGCTGAGTTACCGGGTCAACCGCTGTGCGTAATTAAGCAGCTTTGCCCCAAAGTTGATGACCCGAAAGCCTTGGAGAATGCTCGCCAGCGTTTTGAACGAGAGGCAAAAATTCTCGGCCAACTGGGTAGTCACTCTCAGATCCCCATGTTACTGAATTACTTTGAGACTGGGGGAGAATTTTTTCTGGTTCAGGAATATGTCCGGGGTTTAACCTTAGCGCGGCTAGTCAGGCGGAGTGGATGTTTATCGGAGGTAGCCGCCAGACAGTTTTTGGCGGAAATGCTACCCCTACTCGACTACATTCACCGCAATAACGTGATTCACCGAGATATTAAGCCGCAAAACATTATCCGCTGTAAAGACGATGGTCGGCTGGTGTTGATTGACTTCGGCGCGGTGAAGGAGAAGTTGGTTCAAGCCTTGGACAGTAGCATGAAACTTGCCTCGACTCATTTTATCGGTACCGTTGGATTTGCCCCACCCGAACAGTTTTCCCTGCGACCGGTATTTGCCAGTGATATTTACGCCCTAGGGATGACCTGTCTTTACCTGCTAACCGGAAAAGCGCCTATGGATTTGGAGAGCGATCGCCAAACCGGTGTCTTATACTGGGAACGCTTAGTTCATATCAGTCAGCCATTTACGCAAGTGCTGCGGAAAATGACGAATGTATCGCTGACGAATCGTTATCATTCAGTTCGGCACATTCTGCAAGACCTTAATTTTAAATCACCCTACGATGATCTGGCGCAGTATTTAGTCAAACAACCCCACCCGATGACTGACAAATCAGCCAATCAAGATGGAAATAGCCGCAAGGGTTATCGCACTCCAGCCGCAAAAGAAGCGGTTGCGATTAGGGACTGGAAAAAACGGCGCGAAAAAAAGCGGCGGCGTCCAAGTCAACCTCCATTGGGGAATTCTAAGTGAAGAGAACAGTCAACCCACCGAGAGGTAGGGATTTGGTAACCAAACCCCTACTTTTTTTGATCACCAAAATTCATGATATACCGTAGGGTGGGTTGAGCGAAGTCGAAACCCACCAGCCTTAACGTAGTCGCGGTAGTTCACTGTATGTCCTTTACCTATAACCGCACCGTCCGCTTTCAAGATACCGATGCTGCTGGCGTCGTTTACTTTGCCAATGTTTTGGCGATGTGTCACGAAGCCTATGAAGACTCTCTAGCCAAGGTGGGTATTAATCTCAAGACATTTTTTAGCCACGCTGCTGTAGCTGTGCCAATTATCCACAGTCGTGTAGACTTTTTTCAGCCCATGTTTTGTGGGGACAAGCTGCTGATTGATGGGATACCTCAACGGTTAAGTGATAGCAAGTTTGAAATTAAGTATCAGGTTATCGATGCTGATTCACCGCAACGACACCTAGCAGATGCCTTAACTCGCCATGTTTGTATTGATACGAACACTCGCACTAAAATTATCTTGCCAGATGGGATGATTGATTGGTTACATAGCACTACGAGGTACGGAAAGGACATCAGTTAATCCCCACAGGGAATAGGGAATAGGGAACAGGGAACAGGGAACAGGAAATATAGTAGCCGTGCCAATTGGGAAACTGTACATATCCAGATGTTGCCAAAGCTACAGATTAGGCGAGATGGATTGGTTATTTAATAGTCGATCAAAAGAGTTACCTATTATTTTCCTAAACAAAACTATATTTTTCTACTGTTGAAGTATCGACAGCGGGAGATTTAGTTTGACCTCCATGCAAGAGAGTTCAGCGCGATCCGTCAAACAAGAGCGATTTGCTCAAATTGAGAGTGGGATTAAATTAGTGGGCGTGTTTCGGGCGCAAAAATGGCGTTATCAAAAGTAGTAGTAGCCGGGAAATAAATTTCCGGAACCTAAAGCTTAAGTAAGAATCGAGCTTACTACATTAAAAGATTTGAACCCGTTTAAACGGGTTTTAGCTTTGAGCCAGTAATTGAGTTCAGGGCTTTAGTTCAGGGCTAACTTCACCCGATCCAATTCTTGCTCCAAATTCTCTAAAACATTTTGCAATAACTGTAACTGATGATGCTCAATTGTAAGTTTTAACGGTTCATTCGTAAAATTAACATTAATCACCATTTCCGCCAATTTCTCATAAGTTTCCAATGCAGAAACCGCCTCGCGGCTAAAACAAGTTAGGTACTCTGTCGCTGCATTGGTGTACGCTTGAGTTACTTGTTCGACATAAGCCGTCGGAGACTTTGGCGGTGCAGAATCCCTGGGAGTTTTGTTTAACAAATACGTCGCCCCACCCGCAACCGCCGCGCCAACGGGTCCACCAAATACCCAACCCAATCCCGTCGCGATCGCCACTGGGGTAACACCCTTAGTTCCCTTGGCTTGGGGTGGGGGTTCCGGAAGCTGGACTTCTGGAGGTTTGGGAAAGGGAATGGTTAGATCTGTAGGGGGTTGGCGATCAAAAAATTCACCCGCTTGATGTACCCATTTAACAATTCCCTGTTGATGTTCCTGAATCGCCTCTTTAAAACCGCCTTGTTCCCACAGATTAAATGTACCCTGTTGTAGCGCCGAAACCAGTTCCGATTGATAGCGTTCTAAAAGTTTCGGTAAATACAGCCATCCTTGGAAATCAGACACACTGGCGGCGAATCCTTTTTTAATTAAGTTTTGTGCTTTTTGTTTAATCTCTAATTTCGTTTGATGCTTTTGTTGAGCTACCGTAATTTCAGCAGAAATGGCTTGCACTTTCACAGTTGCAGCCTGTTGGATTTGAGACGCGATCGCCTGCACACGGGGAAAGCGGAAGGCGAGGCTCTCATGGCGCGTGGCGACAATGCTTTGCAGCGCCGATTCAAACATATCTAACCCCGTCGTTTGGGCGGCGGCGGTATCGCCTTTGAGTCGATAGCGTAAGGCGGGGAGAGCATCGACGCGATAGATATTACTGATATTATTCGGCAGTTGTGATCGGAAACTTTCTGCCACAAACAGCAAACGGTTATAGACTTGCTTCTGCTCGTCGGGTTCCAATAAATTCAGGAAATTCACCACAAAAACAACTGTAGTAATTCCCCGATCCAATAACCAATCTCTCAGGTGTTCTCGCTCCCCTAATGTCATCAACTTACGACCATCCAGCACCTGAACAATTAAATCAGTGGTGAGCAGTTGGTCGCGAACTAAGGCTTCCTGGGCTTCGCGGTCATCCGTTCCCGGTAAATCCAGCAATTCTACGCCCGTTTTCAGGAAAGGATGGGAACAAAATACCTCAACATTAGTGACATCCCCCCGCATCCGCCGTTGATCATCTAATATGGCAAACTGTTTCAGGACATCGGTACCGTTTTCGCTAATGTGTTGACCATTGGAGAGGGTAATGCGCGTGTGTAATTCACTCCCGTAGCGGATATGAATCGCCGCGCCTGTGGTGGGGATTAAATCGATGGGTAGGGTACGTTTCCCCAGTAAAGCATTGAGTAGAGTCGATTTCCCGTAATTAAACGGACCAAAAACAGCAATACGGAAAATCGGATTCTCCAGATAATCGCAGAGTGCGATCGCGTCTTGGCGGAGTTGGGCGTTCTGTTCCCCATCCAGCAAACCAATTGCCGATCGCAGCGTGTTAGCAAGTTCGCGGAAAACGTCCTGTTCCATTAGCCTCAAGGGGACTTAGGGATTAATGGCACTGAAAAGCGTGCATTAGGGAATCGCCCAAACCTTTAATATACCGTAGGGTGGGCATTGCCCACCAGCATACCAGTCAGTAGCATTCGACTTAGGGATAAAGGGAAGAGACATCACCAAGGAGATAGTCAACTTATCCGTCTAGTATATCGCGACCGAATGAACTACCCAGACCTACTCCGTAGAGGTCCCTTGTTTCTACAACCAGACCAGTAGGACTGTGTTTCTGACGCTTCATCTGCCCTAGTTGCTTCATGCTTCCCGTTCGCTTACGATCACGGGTTTCTGAAGTAGAGCTAGAGGCATCAGCGTCTACGAGGTTCGTTCCAAACCCCGGTAGAATTCCTAATGCCCACAAAAGCATGACTAAGGCTGCGGCTAAATCGCGATCCATTGTGAATCCACATTTGTGGCAATGGTGAACTCTTTGTAAAAGAGTCTTTTTCGCTTGGTTTCCACAGTTAGGACAGGTCTGGGACGGCTTAACTTTGCGGGTAGGAACCTCGATAAAGACTCCACCCGCGTCTTTCACCTTGTACTCAATTGCTGACCTCAGCATTCCCATGCCCACGTCTAAGATGGATTTATTTAGTCCAGCCTTTTGTTTTTTGCGTTTACCTTTTTTAGAAGAGCGGGTCATTTTAGAGACTTCTAGTTTTTCCGTAGCAACGAAGCTATTACAGCGTACAATGTCTGTTGCTACTTGGTGTACCCAATTTTGGCGTTGATTAGCTACTTTACGAGTTACTTGGCTAATTTTTGTCTGGGTCTTTTTCCACCGACTAGAACCCTTCTGTTTTTTCCTCCTGTTAGGGGCCCTCTTACGACGCTTTCCCTTGGAAAGATGTTTAATCTTAGCTTCAGCCTTTCGCAAAAACTTAGGGGCTTCAACGAAAGAGTGATTTTCTCCATCAGTTATTGCCAAGGCTGACTTGCACCCAAAATCGATACCAACTGAGCCAAAATCTGTCTGCCTTGTCGCTGCCTGCAATTCAGTTAAATTAACAGTTATACTGGCATACCACTTTCCATTACGGTAGACAATGGTGCAGGTCGTTGGAGTCCCCCAAATTCGGGCTTTACCACGCATTTGGATTGAGCCAATTTTAGCTAAATCCAGATAACCATTATCGCCATTGGTATGCACTTTCCAGCCCGTTTTACTCGGATACGTCCAGCCAGAATAATGCTTGATTGACTTGTATTTAGGACGTTTAGCTAGCCCCTTAAACCACCGATTAAATGCGTAATCAACACGCTTTAAAGTGGCTTGTAGAGTCATGCAATTGCATTTCTTGTACTCTGTCCAAACTTCCTGTCAGTCGTCATGGTGGATTCGCGGATAAAGTTCGCGCGGATCAGAGTTGGGTGTTTCCCCTACCCGATGCGGTAAATCCCGCTACCGCCGGTCCTTTGTTCTGCGGCGGGATCACCGTATTTAACCCTATTGTTCAGTTTGACATTAAACCCAGCGATCGCGTTGGCGTGATTGGTATTGGTGGATTAGGTCATATCGCGCTGCGTTTCCTCCAGGCTTGGGGGTGTGAGATCACGGCGTTTTCCAGTAGTCCAGACAAAGAAGCAGAAGCACGGGAATTGGGAGCAACTCATTTTATCAATTCGGGCGATGTCAACGCCTTAGAATCCGTGCAGAATTCCTTTGATTTTATTCTCTGCACGGCGAATGCTGACCTCGATTGGAACGCCTACATTGCTGCATTACGTCCCAAAGGTCGGTTACACTTCGTTGGAGTCATCCCCAATCCCCTATCCACCCCAATTTTCCCCTTAATTGTCGGTCAAAAGTCAATTTCAGCTAGTCCCGTAGGCAGTCCAGTCACTATTGCTCGGATGATCGACTTCGCCGCACGACAGGGTGTTGAACCGATTACCGAAACCTTCAGCTTTGAGCAGGTGAATGAGGCGATAGAAAAACTGCGCCATGGTAAACCTCGCTATCGCTTGGTGTTGAAGCATTAAAATAAAAAAATTGCGATTGTGAGGGATGTGCTTTGATCAGTGTTTCACCAAAAGACTCGAAATCGGCGAAAGTCGGGGCGGGTTTAGTCACATCTAGGTGTAACCGAAAGGATAGTCGTGAAACCCGCCCCTACAAAATCACACGCCATGTCCGACAAGCGTTGCCAAGGATTTATGCCATGAAAACTCAGGCGATCGCTCCGGAATATAGTTTATCGTAGGGGCGACCCGCTTGCACCAATCCACAACGGTGTCCACTCAATGGGATCGGGTCGCCCTGTACTCAACATATCTTCCCAAATTAGATAGGGCAATGCCTCGAAGACTCCAGGCATAGTGATCATCGGATTTGATTTCTATGGCTTTGTCGTAGCTGGCGATCGCTTCCTCATATCTTCCTAAATGAGATAGCGCATTACCTCGGTGAGACCAGGTATCCTGATTATCATGTTTGATTTCTATGGCTTTGTCGTAGCTAGCGATCGCTTCTTCATATCTTCCCAAATGATATAGCGCATTACCTCGGCGAAACCAGGTATCCTGATTATCAGGTTTAAATTCTAGAGCTTTATCAAAGCTGGCGATCGCTTCCTCATATCTTTTCAATAAAAATAGCGCAATGCCTCGATGATACCAGGCATAGTGGTCATCGGATTTGATTTCTATGGCTTTGTCGTAGCTGGCGATCGCTTCCTCATATCTTCCCAAAGTAGATAGGGCAATGCCTCGAAGATTCCAAGCAGAGTAGTCATCAGGTTTGATTTCTAGGAATTTATCGAAGCTGGTGATCACCTCCTGATATCTTCCCAAGTTATATAGCGCATTACATCGGCGATACCAGGCATAGTGATAGTCAGGTTTGATTTCTATAACTTTGTCAAAGCTGTCAAGAGCTTCCTCATGTCTGCCCAAATCAGACAGATTAACACCTCGGCTATACCAATCATTGAAATACTCAAATTCATTATAAAATTCTAGTATTTCAATGATTTTAATGATTATTTTGTAAACCTTTAATATTTCTATTATTATCTTATTGACCAGAGTTAAAATAGAGGCAAAAAAAGCCAAAAATTTAAATATTTTTGGAGTTGTAACATCAACTATTTTTAAATAATGTTGACTCCAAAAAGCTTTTTGTTTTTCTTCTGGTGCAGCTAGCATTATGGCGTCGATATTATTAAAGCTAGGACTGGCTTCTTGTTCAATCAAATCTGAACTCGTCGGAAATTCCCACACTCCAGAACGCCAATCAAAAAAATCTGGAGCGCGACGGATAAAATATTTAAGAGCGTATAACGGCAACAGAAAGACAAAGCAAATCTGGAAATCATCGCGGAAGCGTTCTCGCTGAAGGTTCAAATGACCTAAAATACGAGGTACAGTGTCTTCCTTGTAGTAGTCACCTTCTCCCCCAATCCCAGGCTTGATATAATCCACCAACGATTTTTCAAGCCCCTTGATAAACAAAATATCAAGCTTGTCTTTATTCGGTAGCTTGTCAATAATTTCGTAGAGATTATCAATAGGTTCGTCTAAGGATAAAACATCAACTGTTTTCTGGGGAATATCCTTTCGGACTTTACCAATCAACCGTTCCCCTTGAGCGGGAGAACAACGGACAAACAGCAAGCCAAATCCTCTGCGCCGCTTTAAGGCACGCCGTAGCGGTTGATACTCTTCCCCTAAATCGATAGGAAAATCATCAATAAAATTAGCTGGGATTGGCTTCATCGGGATTATGCTGATTCTCCTTAACATATAAGCCAGTAACTGCGGTAAAGCCGCCGGAACCGGAATACTGGTTCGCTTCGACTCAATTACCAAAATCCAAAGTTGTTCTTGTACAACCAGCGTATCAATAAAACCGCGAATTATTTCTTCAGGATCATCAAGTTCTAAACCAACCCCATAAGGTGAACGAATGCGGAAAGGTGGATCAAGAAACCCTGCAAGTTCCAATAGTGGCTAGTATCAGTAATCCCTAAACCTGTAACCACCGGTTGCTGTTTATTTGTTAACCTGAGTTTAGCAAACCGTTCTAGGACTTACGCAAAGGCTCTATTTGTAGGGTGTGTTAGCGTAGCGTAACGCACCTTTACCCCCATCCGTGGTGTGTCTGCGTAAGTCCTGTGTTCAAGATCCCCCATCTCCTCCAAGCCTGTGATACCAAATCCGGGTTGACTACCCTCTTGATAATCTATCTAGTTTGCACATTCTTCTGTCGTTTACCTTCTGCCTTTTTGTTATGGTTCGGATTAACCTCCTAGATACTCGCACGACTAGCTTTGGCGATTTAATTAGCAACGGAAAAATCTATCGAGTTCCGCCGTTTCAACGGGATTATTCCTGGACAGAGGAGAATTGGGAAGACCTTTGGCAGGATATTTTAATGCTGCATAATAATGTTAGTATCAGTCATTATATGGGAGCCATTGTCCTGCAACGTTCTGGGACGACTGATCAATCGTTTACCATTATTGACGGTCAGCAACGCCTAGCCACACTTAGTATTATTGCCGTTGCTGTTATTGAAATGCTCCAAAAGCTGGTTGAGAAAGGCATTGACCCTCAAGCTAACCAAGAACGACAAGAAATTCTAAAGCGTACTTATCTCGGCGATCGAGACCCTCGTTCTCTACGATATTCAAGTAAACTGATTTTGAATGAAAATAATAATGATTTTTATCAAAGTAATTTAGTTAACCTGAGAAAACCCCTAAATATTCGTTCTCTCTCGAAATCGAATCAACTCCTATGGCAAGCTTTTGAATACTTCTTTACTCAATTAGAAAAACTGCCAGAGGTGACTCAAGATGGCGAAAAATTGGCAATATTTATTACCGATACCGTGGCTCAAGGACTGCTGTTAATTCAAATCAGCGTTGAAGATGAACTGAATGCTTATACGGTTTTTGAGACATTAAATGCTAGAGGAATAGAGTTAACCTCCACTGACTTGTTGAAAAATTACCTCTTCTCACTCTTTCGAGGACCTGATGACTTACAAGAAGCACAGCGCCAATGGCGACGCATTATCAATACAGTTCAGATGGAGAAGTTCCCAGAATTTCTGCGTTACTATTTGAGTTTAAAACATACTCGAGTGCGGCGTGAACGTTTATTCAAGCTGGTTCGATCATCGGTTAATGATGCAACCAAAGCGTTTGATTTATTGGATCAGCTGGAGAACTTTAGTGGTTTATATGTCGCCCTCAGCAATCCCAATGATGAATTCTGGCGTGATACTCCGGAGAACCAACCTTACATCCGTGAGTTGAATTTATTTCGAGTCAAACAGGCTTACCCGACTCTATTTGCTGCCTATCAGCGGTTTTCTCCAGAAAATTTTACGCGCTTACTTAAGCTTATCGTTGTCATCTCGTTCCGCTATAGTATTGTTAGCCGCTTAAATCCGAATGAATTAGAATCATTTTACAATACTGTTGCCACTAATATTGCTGAAGGAACTATCACAACGCCACGACAAGTATTTGATACTCTTCGTCCGGTATATGTCACCGACGAAAAGTTTAAACAAGATTTTTCTCTACTCTCAATCTCGACAAAAGGGCAAAAGCGTAGACTGGTTCGTTATATCCTCAGTCAGTTAGAGGTAGATGCGTCAGGTATACAGGTGGAGGAAAATAGTTTTTCTATTGAGCATATTCTCCCGGAAGTACCAACCGATGAATGGCGGCAATATTTCACTGAGCGGCAATTAGAGGAAATGGTTTATCGTCTGGGAAATCTGACGCTATTAGAACCCTCGTTTAATCGGGATATCGGACAAAAAAACTATCAGAGTAAGCAAGAAAAATATCAGAATAGTGTTTATCAGCTCACTCAACGAATTACGGCTGAAGAATGGAACCCGGATACAATTGCTGCACGCCAGAGGCATTTGGCTCAACGTGCTGTTCACATTTGGCAATCGGATTTTTTATAGCTCAGACTCTGCTAATATTTTAAACATGAGGGCAAAATTTTTACAATAAATTGATGTTTGTCGGTTAAATTAACCATCTGTTTAACGCCATTGACAACCACCGCGATCGCACCCCAATATGTAGGGGCGGGTTTAGGGATTAAATCGGTAGACACACCCTAAATAAAACAACGAAACCCGCCCTAATCCCCACCGCGATCGCTATTTTTTCTGCGATCGCACCCTGATATGTAGGGGCTTCCTTTAGGGATTAAATCAGTAGGCACACCTCAAACAAAACAACGAAATCCGCCCTCTTCTTAACCGTTAGGTATGGATTTTAGATTGAGGTTATCGGTTGGGTTCAGGGCGGGTTTTGTATAAAATGTATGGATTTACCCGTTCATTGAGTCCCTAAACCCGCCCCTACATTTTATTAATTTTCCTGTAAACTAATTTCTTTCTGGCAATATCTAGGGTTGTATGACATTATTGAACCCTTTTCTTACCCGATTGTAGAGACGTTGCATGTAATGTCTCTACACCGTATCCTGCAATCGCGCCACTAACTCCGCACGCGCCGAGACGTTCAACTTACGGAACATCCGTTTCAGCGCCTGTTTTACTGAATTTTGGGTAATCCAAAGTTTAGCACCAATCTCCGCATTTGTCAACCCCTTGGCAACCAAATCAGCTATTTCCCGTTCCCGTGGAGTGAGGCGATTAGCGACGAGAGACTGGGATTTTTTGGCTTGCGATCGCAAGGTAGCCAGACGTGATGATAAATGCAAGCATAATCCGGTTAAATCAGCCAAGTCTTTATAATCAAACGCAGGTGCATCAGAAGCACGGGCAAAATATACCCCACCCATCAAACGCCCCCCACTGACAATCGGACCCATCATCACATGTTCGTGATCGTAGCGAGCATAACAATTCTGGTACAGTTCAGATTGTTTCCAAACCTCTGGAGAGAATACCAGTTGTTCATGGGCAGGAGCATGGTGTTCGATGACGTAGCGTAACACCGGATCGACCTTTCGCGCCAGCTTATTGTAATCGGCGACAAACCCCTCCGTATCCGCTCCCCCTTGCATCTGCACCTCAGCCGCGTGAGAATCTTCGTTGAGCAGACACAGCCCCCAATACTGCGCCTGAAAATGCTCCCCTAATTCGTCCATAATTTGCAGGCGAAGTTCCTGCTCATCACGAGCATCTGCGATCGCTTGGAAGAAACTGTGGAGAGAACGGTTCATCGTACTTGGCACGGTCATAATCTATCATTTTGAACGAATTGTTAAATAAGTCAGCATGGTTTAACCTGAACGCTTAGGAGAGCCGATTTTTTGATCGGGGTGAACAGTAATTACAGTATAGCGACATTATCTTGACGATAAAATTTTAACTTTGATATAATTTGCAATTTTTATATGCTACTCTGAAGAGGTACTACAACAGTAGAGTAGCTAGGAGCGAGAAATCTACTCTTGATGATCTGACGGGCTTTGAGCAATAAAAGCCTTAGCCAATCACGACACCTCCAAGACAATTAATGGTCCCTCGGTTGAGTCGTACCGATAAACCGTTTTTCGTGCTGGATACGACTGACACAGCCAATTCATTGACCCATTCATTGACCCATTCATTGACCCAAAGGAGGAGTATTAATGAACGTTCAAGCACTCGATATTAAAGTTGGCGATCGCATCATTGCCTACTGCAAGAATAAGAGGCAACCCTGTACGGTGCAACGGTTACTCGATTCGACCCCCAACACAATCACACTAAAAGTATCTACCTGTACCCGTGTCCATTATCGGGAATCAGCCTCTTGTGTGATTCAGTTTCACCGAGAGGCTGTGGTTGAAATGGCTAACTTAAACAGAAGTTTATCCAATACGATTTAACTACGATTTAACTACGATTTAACCGGGACGATTTAACCGGGACGATTTAACCGGAAGCTTACCAGGAAAGGATTTCAAGTAGGTAGAGAAAATTATAAATTGTCGAGATACTTGGCAATTACCAAAAAGTCTCCTGATGAGTGAAAAAAAAGTTAAAAGAAACTAATTGAAATGACAATCAGAAAAGAAACGGCTTTAATTTACTGCGAAAATCAATTTAGTTTAGCCGACGGAAAAACTGCTGCTGGGTTGGTTCGACACTCTGAACGGTATACAATTGTTGGGGTGATTGATAGTTCACGAGCGGGTAAAGACGCAGGGGAAGAATTAGGGCAAGAAAAGAATGGTATACCCATTTTTGCTAATTTAAATGAAGCATTAATTAACCTTTCAGAGGTTCCCAACTGTTACATTTATGGCAAAGCTCCCTTAGATGCCTTTATATCCCCGGCAGAACGGTTTCTTATCTTAGAAGCCATGGAAAAAGGAATGGATATCATTAACGGTCTTCATCAGTTTTTCTCTGAAGATCAAGAGTTTACCCAGATGGCTGCCCAAAATAATATCCAAATTAAAGATATCAGAAAACCTCCACAATTACAAGATTTGCACGTCTTTACGGGTCAACTCTCTAAAATTAATGTTCCCGTAATCGCCATATTAGGTACAGATTGTGCTTGCGGCAAAATGACAACCGCAATAGAACTCAACAAGTCCCTCAAGACTCTCGGCATAAAGTCAGTATTGGTAGCGACGGGTCAAACTGGTTTGATGCAGGGAGCAATGTATGGCATATCGATTGATGCTTTGATTTCCCAATTTGTGATTGGTGAAATAGAACACTCTATTATTCAAGCCTTTGACAACGAACGTCCCGACATCATTTTAGTTGAGGGACAGAGTGCCGTTAGTCATCCCGCTTTTATGAGTTCTCTCGGCATCTTGAAAGGAAGTATGCCCGATGGTATTATCCTTCAACATCCACCAGCTAGGAAATTTCGGTGCGATTTTCCTCATTTGCCAATGCCAACTGTTGAGAGCGAAATTAAACTGATTGAAGCGATTTCTCAAGCTAAAGTTATGGCGATTGCATTAAGCCATGAAAACCTAGCAGATGAAGAGATTTTGACAATCATAGAGGATTATGAGAGGCAGTTTCAATTACCGACAATGGATGTCTTGAAACATGGATGTCAAAAAATCATTCAAGCTTTAGGTGATCATTTTCCCAACCTGAATCAAATTATCAAGCAGAAGACTTTAGCAAAAATGCCTGTATTGGGAATGAGGTAGACGTAATCGTCTGGAAATAATCAATGAAATTGTTTATGCCAAGGATAGAAATTTCCCTATCTAAAATACGGGACAATGCCCGAATGCTATGTGAACTTTATGGGCAGAGAGGAATTTCATTGATGGGAGTCTCCAAAGCAGTGCTAGGAGAACCTTCTATTGTCGAGGCAATGATTCAAGGTGGAGTCAGATTTATTGCTGACTCTCGCCTTGAAAACATTCAAAAAATGAAAAATGCTGGGATATCCACTCAGTTTGTGCTTCTACGCACTCCTTTAAGTCAGGCGGAAGCTGTGGTTACCAGTGTAGACATTAGTCTAAACACTGAAATCGAGACGATTAAGCAACTTTCCTATTATGCAAAAATACATAATAGAAATCATCAAATAATTGTGATGGTAGAGTTGGGAGATCTGCGGGAAGGGGTACTTCCTGGTGATCTTTCTCAATTTATCAGAAAAACTCTTTCTCTATCCCATATAAAAATTGTTGGTATTGGCTGCAATTTGGCTTGTTATGGTGGAGTAAAGCCAGACAATAAAAATATGCATAAATTGTCTGAACTGGTTAATGGCATCAAAAAAGAATTTCAGATTAATTTGGAAATAATATCCGGCGGTAATTCGGCTAATTATGAATGGTATAAATCTGCTCAATATATCGGCAATATCAACAATCTTCGCTTGGGTGAATCCATCCTTTTAGGGTGCGAAACTGTCAACCGAAAAGCGATTCCAGGTTTACACACAGAGGCATTCAAACTCGTTGCCGAAGTTATTGAGTCCAAGACAAAGCCCTCCCTACCATTTGGCGAAATCTGTCAAGATGCTTTTGGAAACGTTCCTAGTTTCTCAGATCGAGGAATTAGCCAGAGAGTGATTATTGCTTTGGGAAGGCAGGACGTTCTGGTATCTAGCTTGAAATCGAAGAAAAAGCTAGAAATACTCGGAGCTAGCAGTGATCATATTATTCTCGACGGCAAGAACCACAACTTACAAGTTGGAGATGAAGTGAATTTTAACCTGGATTACGGGGGTCTTCTGTCCGCGATGACTTCTCCTTTTATTAGAAAGCAATTTATCCTGACAACTGAAGCTATAATTCCTGTGGTGAAAACGTTAAAAATTGTCTCACCTATACATTAGAAGTTGTAAGTCAATAAACGGGGTTGATGTTAAAATCTTTGCCGTTTAACTCATATCTTGCACCATTCACTATTTTCCCCTGCTCCCCAGTGGCGTAGTTGACGCAGACAGTACCCACTTGGGGTCTATACAGGCTGGATAGTCCCGACTATGCTAGTTTACAGCAACTAAAATGATTAGGAGAGGCAGATGGTTGGAGTTCAAACATCAGCTCGTGATTTCTTTCGGGCGGCGTATGAGAACCGCTACACCTGGGATAAAGATTTCCCCGGTTACACCGCAGACGTGACATTCAAACAGGATGATCAGGTGGTTACAGGGAAGGTTCGGGTTAACCCGGATATGAAAGCCGAAGTCTTTGATGTCGAAGACGAAGACGCCAAGCAAGCGATTCACTCTCAACTTTGGGAAACCGCGATTCACCGGGTTCGCCGTTCCTTTGAAGACACCCACGGGAAGAATACCTTCTCCTTCGGGGATACCGATGAGACAGGTGATGTGGAACTCTTAATGGGTGGTAAAGCAGAAGGCGATCGCTACAAAGTCCGTGATAATGAAGTAACCCACGTCCACCGTCACATTCACGGCGTTGTCGTCACGATTAACACCTTTAGTTCCCACAACACGGGGGAAGGTTATCTTTCTCACCGTTATGATTCCGTCTACCATGACCCCAAAACGGGTGAACAAAAGGGCGGTAAAAGTGTGTTTGAAGATAATTACGAAAAGGTTGGCGACTATTTTATTCTGACCCAGCGCATTATTCGCACAGAAACCGATGGCAAAGAGTCCGTTCAGGAGTTTAACTTCTCAAATGTCAAACTTCTGTAAATGGTGAATAATTCCCTAATTTTTCCTGAGTCCGCCGAGGCGGACTTCGTTTCGTTCAGCGATTTTAACCGTTCGAGTTCCCTCCCCTAAAAATATTGGCATTAATCGGAAAACGAGGCTACACCGGTTCCCAACACTCGCTCCGGAGTAGGCGAATTTGGGCTAACGCTAAGATAGTGGGGATAATCCGACCGTAATTTGTCGCGATCGCACGCCAGCCTAAGTCGGCGAAGAAATAGCCCCACAATACGGGTCCGACAAAAGCAAATAAGGTGCGAGTTGCCCCATAACGTGCTGCATTCGCTGCCATTCCCCGCTTCGCCGTTTGCAGCACCAGGTAATTCTGAAACTGAGTCGCCGCTGCTGCTCCTCCCTGAACCGCTGCTTGTTTTGCCACTTGATAGCGGGCAAAATGGATGGCAAACTGACGCGCTACCTGTTTAAGAATAATTGGCTTGACAATGGAAGACACCGCTAACGCCGAACCCCCCTTAATCAACAAATCCATCGGATTGTGCTGGATATGTGCGGGTAACGGTTGGGATTGATTCGACTGGGCTAATGAGCGTTGTACCCGCACGGTAAGCGATTTTTGTTCAGCCTGGGGTAATTTTTTCCAGGCGCGACTCATCAGGTTAAGAAATATTTCTGCTTCCAGATCCGTGGTGGATAGTTTTTGGGAATAAGGGATCTTCAGGTAACGGCAAACCTGAATCAATGCTTGTCGGTACGTGAAGTCATTGGTGCGTCCCTTAAGCACAGTCATCCCATCGGCGGCTAAAAAGCGAAACCGTTGCTCTAGATTATCCAACCACACCTGCCGATCTTGACTTTGAACGTCGATGGGTTCAGGGGTTTGCAGATAGTCTAGGGGATTAAACTGACGACGGAACAAAATTTGTGTCAGTTGTTGTAATTCGTCTTCCGTTGCCAGTTCTAAGGCGCTTCTGAGTTCATCCAATGGTATTCCCTCCAACCCCTAAGCCACTACTGTTCTCTATTCTACCTGTATACTAAGCATCAACCGGACAGGAGATTCTGTAGTGTTTGATATTGCGATTATCGGTGCAGGTATGGCAGGACTAACCTGCGCTCAACAATTGTACCAAGCTGGGTATCGAGTTGTTGTCTTAGAAAAGTCTCGTGGCGTTGGTGGGCGAGTGGCAACTCGACGCATTCAGGGAACCCCTGTGGATCATGGTGTGCCGTTTCTAGAGGCGAAGGGCAAGTTATCCCAGCAACTAATTGAGACATTGTGCGATCGCGGCATTCTGCACCTGTGGATGGATAATCAAGATCAGTCTGAATGCCCATCTCCTCGGTATGTCGCCCCCACAGGTATGACAGCTATTGCCAAATATCTGGCTCATAATTTAGATATCCGCTTCTCCTGTCGCGTCTGTGCGATCGCGCCTACCCCTGAACAAACCTGGCAGATTACCTATCATACACCTGAGAAAACTGACAACAACTTAACCGCCGCCGCCGTGGTTATGGCGATTCCCGCCCCCCAAGCCTTACCAGTGCTCGAACCCCTAGAAAAAGAGTTCTCCTCTAATTTCTTAGAGAGTCTACAGACAGTAGAATTTAACCCCTGTTTGAGTGTCATGGCGGGTTATTCGAGCCCCCAGCAAACGCCATTAACATCAGGCTCGATAAAATGTTCTCCAGATAATAATTTAGCTTGGATTGGTTTAGATAGCAGTAAACGGTCTAATTCAACTTCACCAATCTATGTGTTTCATAGTACGGCTGAATTTGCTCAACATTATCTAGAGGCTGCCGATTTACAGGAAGCGGGTCAACAGTTACTCACTCACGCGGCTCAAATCCTCGTTCCTTGGCTCAAGACTCCGGATTGGTTCCAAATCCATCGCTGGCGCTATGCCTTTCCCAGAACTCCCGCCGATAAAGATTGTCTGGTGACAACTACACCCTTACCCCTCGTCTGTTGTGGCGATTGGTGTGGGCATAATTTGATTGAAAGTGCGATCAAGTCTGGATTAGCCGCAGCCGTTAAGATAAATCAACAATTGCGGCAACTTTCCTTACCCGATCAAGTCATAAGTTTTGTCGGGGCAGGTTTGATTACTATCCTTTCTTGCTGCACCCATATATGACTAAATCCGCCCAGTTTGGCAAGAGCGGGTTGCCGAAAAAAACATCATGAAATTTTTTCTCTGTGAAAATAAATTCATTGGGTATTTATACCCTGAATAAATTCTTCATAAAAGCTTTATATACAATTAGCGAAATTTATATTAAATTAAGTAAAAGAGAGAGCAAACTAAAATCAAGGACATAAAGCATTCATCTATCCGATGAACTTTATACGGCTCCAAGGAACTGCTCTTTAAGATCAGGTGCACTACAACTTCATACTCCTTTCGGGGTTAGAGCCGTTAATTCATAAACAGGGGTAATCTGCAAAACCGTTGAACACGGCTGATACATCTTAGGTATCACCACAAACGCAGGTAACTTTTAGAGGGAACTACCAATGACAACCAGTGCAACTGCCATCAAATTCATGCTTACACCCGTGGCACTTTCAGCAGCCGTATTTGCAACCTTGACTCTACCCCTCAATCTATTCGGTTCCAAACCTGTGACGGTTCAAGTTCAAGAAGAACCGCTTTTTTTTGGCGAATTGAAAGACTTTGCACCTCAGTATCTAGGGGTAGCGGGCTTACTGAGCGCAGGTATGGGACTCACAAGTTTAGCCATGATGGGGTGGCAACAGTCAAATCGGAAATCGGCTGTTGTTGAACAAAAACTTGCCCAATTAACCCAGACGTTAGACGAAAAGCAAAAACTGCTGGATAACATCAGAAGCTCACAATCTCAGTTAGATGCTTCTGGGCTACAAAACTGGTTGGATAAACAGGCGACAGAATTAACCAGTACAACCGTAAATCAAAACACTCAGACACCTGCACCCGTAAACGCGATGGAGCAAGACACTCCAGAGATAGAAGAAGTATCGTTGCAAACCGCATTAGAGGAACAGATATCGTCTCAAGGGAATTCAGCACCAGTAGATGTGATTGAGACGCTGCCAGTGGAATCTCAGGCTATTAGTGAGCAACCGATTACCTCCGCTCAAGTGAATTCGATGCAAGCACTAGCCGCATCCTTAGCATCAGCTCAAGCTGTCTTCGGTAATACCCCAGCCCAAGATGCACAACCGTCATCGCCAACACCCTCAGACGTTGAGAAAATAGACCATCAACTCGAACAAATGATGGCACAAATTATCTCCATGCGACAGGCGCTACAGTCAAATCAGTATACTGTTCAAAATACGGTTGAGGAAGATAGCGAACGGCATCATGGTTTAAAGTTAGTCAGCTAGGAAACAAGGGAAATGGAGTGGCACAACTAATATAGTGGATAACGCTTACATCCAAACACTGTAGGGGCGCACCGACGTGCGCCCGATTTAATTGGCGTGGCGGTTGCTATAGAATATAGGGCTAAGGTTCCCTACTACAAGCCTACCGCAGCTTAGGGATAAGCTGTCATGCATTTAAATTGGGTATTAGTAGCGAGCAAGATGCAAAGCCTGCGGCATGGCTTCGCTTAACGCACTACCATCCTTTCGTCATTATTGACATTAAGGTTTAAATGCCGAACAGCTTAATTGATTCGGTAGGGACACGATACCATCGTGTCCTAATTTATAGAAGTCGCTTGGCAAATGCTAACGCCTCGCCACGAGTCGAAACTTTGCCTTCAATCCTGGCAATTTGAATCTCTGTGAGTAACTCGCCAATTTGAGGACTCGGTGGTAACTTTAACTGTTGCATCAAATCATGACCCTTGACTAAGGGAGTCGGATGAGCGACTTGATCCTCTGGGTTTAAATAACGATGAATTAAGGGAGCAATTGACTCAACAGATAGTCCTTCGGCAATGGCTAGAACCGCTAAAGCGGGGAAAACTGAGCCGACATTTTGAAAGAAAAAATACTGCTCTCTTAAGCTCATGGGTGAGGTGATATGAGATAAAAGTTGGGGTAAGTATTGAATCATAATCAACACTGCCCGAATTTCGGCGCGGCTGTATTTTAACTGTAAAAGTTTGGCTTGTGCTGGTTGAACCTCAGAGGGTAATACGTTCGCCAATTTTGCTAAACTCAACCACGATAAAGATTTGCCACTGACTGGGGTTTCCAGAAGGCTTGCTAATGTCTGCCATGTTTGAGCCAGTAGAATCGCGGCGTTATCCGTTGCTGCGACTTGGGTGAAGTTATCAGCCTTGGTAGAAGGAAACCAATGGTAAAGTAATTGATCCTGCCAAGCAGCGGTAAGCCAAGGTGTTCCTTGCGGCGATTGCAGTAGGTAGTTTAATTCAACTTGTACTCGTTCGGCTGCCATGTTTGCCAGGAAGGGAGCAAATTGGCGAATTGTGGATTGAGTGGTGGGTTCTATCGTAAAACCCAGTTGAGCGGCTTGGCGATAAGCCCGCAGTAATCGTAAGGGATCATCCTGGAGATTCGCCGGGGATACCATGCGGATTATACCTGCACGACAATCGGCTACACCTTGCAACGGATCAATAATTTGCTGGGTCTGGGGATTATACGCGATCGCATTAATGGTAAAATCACGTCGATACAGGTCAGTCTCTAGGGTTTCCCCTTCCTGTTGAGCGATGTCAACGGTGGCGGTATCAAAAACAACTCTAGCAATCCGTCGCGCTTCATCCAGCACCACAAACCCAGCTTGGTAATGACTTGCCAGCTTACGAGCGACTTTCACCGCGTCATGGGGAACCACAAAGTCCAAATCCAAATAGTCAGCCTGTCGCCCCAGCAACGCATCTCGTACCGCCCCACCGACTAAGCAGGCTTGAGGCGGTAGCCACTCTAGACTGAAGGGAAACCTTTCAGGAGACAGAACCGATAAGTCAGAATTCATCGTGAGTAACGAATACTGGGGGACAAAGGACGAATGACATCGGACAAATCAAAAAATCCATTTAAATAGTGGTCAATCTAGGGCTGGTCTAAGCTAGGCTAACAAAAAGGACTTGGAGTTTGGGCAATGTGTATTTGCGTTAACTGCCACTATGTAGACCGATGCACCACCTATAATGCGGTGGAAACCCAGCATCAGCAACCCCATCTGACAGAAACGCCAGATTTTGAGCCGATTGAACCAACCATCAATGTCAACATCCGTCCTCAAGCGGATTTTGTCGAGATGGAATGGGATGTCGTGGGATGTAACAGCTTTAAGGAAGAAATGGGCAAATGGGCAAAACTGCGTCCAGGTGAGTTGATGCCAACTTGAGGAGTTGTATCAAAACAACTTCGCTTTTGACATAGTGGAATCAATTTTACGGTTAAATCGGGCGCAAGTCTTTGCGCCCCTACAGTTAAATCGGGCGCAAGCAAGTCTTTGCGCCCCTACTGTATCATGCCACACACCCCATCCCATACCTTGTCTCAACCGATAACCTGAGGGCGTAAGTCCTGTTCGAGTTGACACAATTTGCCAAAATACGTGAAAATGTGATAGGTGATAAATTTTTGTAAAGGGTTTACTGGATGTCTTTTGAGCTGTTATCACTGGAGACAATCCAGGAACTGGCACATCAGTACGGCTATTGGGTTATTTTCTCTGGGATTGCTTTGGAAAATACTGGAGTTCCCCTCCCTGGCGAAACCATTACTCTGGTAGGTGGTTTCTTAGCTGGAAGTGGTGAACTCAATTATTGGTTTGTGCTGGCAAGTGCCATTACTGGAGCCGTCCTGGGTGATAATTGTGGATATTGGATTGGCAAAATAGGCGGTTGGTCATTCTTATTGCGATTAGGAGGTTTCTTTCGCATTCCAGAACCCCAGCTTGTAGAAGTCAAACGCCAGTTTAGTGAAAATGCCGCTAGAGCGGTGTTTTTTGGACGATTTGTGGCACTCCTACGCATCTTTGCTGGACCGATGGCAGGAATTGCAGAAATGCCTTACTCTCAATTTTTCTTGTGTAACCTAGCGGGGGCTGCTGTGTGGGCATCCGTTATGGTTAGTTTATCCTTCTTTGTGGGACGGATTATTCCCCTAGAAACCTTAGTCTCTTGGATGGCGAAATTTGGCATCGTGGCACTACTGTTGGTGATTGCTTGGATAGGAGTTTCTATGTGGTTGGAGTCCCGTAAAATCAAAGATGTATCAATTAGTGATCAACCATCAGAGTGACGATTACCGTTAAGCTGCCAACTCTTTCCTTATTGATGTGATTAGAAAAAATTATGAATCCGTCTAAACTCTTAGAAGGATTGCAAGAACTGAGTTTGGCGCTTAAGCGGGTTTACTTATCCTTAAGATTTCATTAATTTAAAATCTCTCCTCTTCAGCCACTCAATTCCCCTAGATTCAAAATATTCAGCAATTTTACTGAAGCCATTTGCGACAGATGGCTGATGAAATATATCCCTAGGGATGAATAACAATTAAAGACAAGACTGTATAACAAAACCATGGAAAAGCCTGTGAAGATCAATCTAAGTGGAAAAGACCTCAGTGGCAAGGATCTAACGGCGGCTAACCTGCGGGGTGCTATCCTCGAAAGGACTGACCTGAATGGCGCTGACTTGAGTGAAGCAGACCTACGGGGCGCTAATCTCAATGGTGCTGACCTCAGCTTAGCCAACCTCAGCTACGCCAAATTGACCCGCGCCCAACTCAGGGGTGCTGAATTGCTAGCGGCTGATTTAATTGGTGCTGATCTCAGGGGTGCCGATTTGAGAAATGCAGACCTTAAGGGTGCCGATTTAACGGATGCTGATTTAAGAGGTACTGATTTGAGGGGGGTCAAATTGAGCCGAGTTAATCTCAGAGGTGCTGATTTGAGGGGGGCAAAGTTGAGTAAAGTCTATTTAATGGACGCTAATGTAAGAGGGATAAAGCTGGTAAGCTAACGGCTCGGTTGAACAAAGATTTTAGATTTTAGTCAATTCAAAATGCTAAAATCTAAAATTTGACATTATTAAAGTTGATGGAAGATGGGACATACCAAGGGTTGTACCAAGAGTGGTTTGGTATGTCCACACAGTAGTTTCAGAGCTGAAATTCAATGGGGTATTGTTATTCCAGATTACGGCAAGTGATAAAATATACGGATTAAGAACGGCGAACTCACCAGTATCGCAATCTCTAAAACAGCGATTGTCCACCAGCGGATTTCTTGATAACTCATTCGCATTTTCTCAATTCAATTTACCCAATGCCCCTCAGGGAAATAGTCTTAAGCTAATCAGAGTTTGTTGAGAAAGACTATCAATTTATTTGGGTATGTTCCTTTTTACAGAGGCGACGACTGGTTTCAGTAGCGTGTGTGTGAAGAGTGTGTGAGAAATCCGTAAAGATAGAGTGAAAAGGAGTTTGGGGGAGCTGGGGAAGCTGGGGGAGATGGGGGAGCAGAGGGAGCAATGTAGAGACGTGCCATGGCGCGTCTGGGAGCTGGGGGAGATGGGGAAGCCAATTGCTTGTACAGTGATCAATAGCCTCTGTGATTTGAACATTCTCATGAAACGTTGGATTGTCAGTTTATTCGGTATCGTGCTAGTGCTGGTATGCTCTGGATGGTGGATAACGCCATCAGTGATGGCACAAGCCCAAATCCCTGATTTAACCCAGGCTCAGATTGAGCGGCTCAACGAATTGCGGCAAAAAGCGTTTACGGCGACACAACTGGGTGAGTTTGCCACGGCTGAAGCGTATTGGACACAAATAATTGAACTGTTACCCAATAATCCCGTAGGCTGGAGTAATCGGGGAAATGCCAGAGTCAGTCAGAATAAATTAGACGAAGCGATCGCAGATTTTAATCAATCGATTCAGTTAGCGCCTAACGCACCTGATCCGTATTTGAACCGGGGGACAGCTTATGAAGGAAAGGGAGAATGGGATCATGCGATCGCAGATTATCAGCAGGTATTGCAGATTAACCCCGATGACGCGATGGCGTACAACAACCTGGGAAACGCTAACGCGGGAAAGGGAGAATGGGAAACCGCGATCGCGAATTACCAGATAGCCATTGATTTATCCCCGGATTTTGCCTTCGCCCGGGCTAACCACGCCCTCGCCCTCTATCAAATTGGCGAGAAAAAAGAGGCAATCCTGGAACTCCGCAAACTAATCCGCAAATATCCCCAATTTCCCGATGTCCGCGCCTCACTCACCGCCGCCTTGTGGGTTAACGGGAATCAAGGAGAAGCCGAGAGTAACTGGGTAGCTGCGATCGGGTTAGATCAGCGCTATAAAGACATCGATTGGGTGGAAAATATCCGCCGTTGGCCCCCCGCGATGGTGATGGCGTTGGAGAAGTTTTTACGATTGGAATAGCTACAATTGTGGATTAGATTTGTCAATTTTATGGGCGCACGCCATGCGCCCCTACAGTTGGCTGTTCTATTCAGCTAAATCCTACGACTGAATTCGCAATCTTAACACCACGGTGCTATTAACCGATTGAGAAGAACGCCACTTGATCAAATTTCGCTTAATTAACTCAATCACGTTTACCATTTTCAAGGTTGAAGCTTCCTCATCTAACAGAATTCGCCCGACGCGCCCTTTACTTAGGGTAAACTCGAAGACGATTTCACCACTCAAATTAGAGGGTAAATTTATTTTTTGCAAATATTGGGTCAATGAAAGGGTGTCACTTTGCTCCAATCCAGTGACGCTTACTACTTCTAACTGAGTATTATTGGCGGCTGGAGACGAAGGCTTTTGACCTAACTTGTGCCGCACTGCATCGATACCTTTACTGACCATTTCTGCGGATGAAGAGGTTGGTAGAGGTGGGATTTTATCCTCATCTGCGTTCATCGAATACATACCACCCAATACCGTGGGTACTGCAGAAAGAGAGAGACTTTCAAGGGACATACCTGGCGCACTAGCTGAATAGGCTCGTCGTTTTGATTGAATTGACATTGAACGACGAGATGCTGCTTTACCGAAAACGCCTCGATAACTAACATCTTCTGCCATTTCCACGGGAACATTCATGGAAACCGATTGGCTTCCGGGTTCTACCCGCACATCATCACTGACGGCAACAAATGCAGTATATTGACACAATAACTGATAGGTTAATGCCATATCAGTTACCGCCTCAACTCCCGATTTAGTTTCATAAGTAACCATTTGATTCATCAAGTCTTTAATCCGCGCTCGTCCCCACAATTGAGCAATGGCTGGATTTCCGGTTTCGCTAAAATTGAGGTGAAATGTCTTTTGATAGCGTTCACCCCCAGCGATAGTACCATTAATCTGTAAATCACCCGCCATGCGATCGCGTTTTCGTCCAAATAGCACTAAAGGCTGTTGGGCAAATAAATCGGGGGCGATGGCGGGATAAATTTCCGGCGCTTCTCCGGTTCCATTCCAGTTAAGTTCAATTGTCGTTAAAACGGGACTATTAATTGATTGGAAAAACTTTTCCACCACTTTTTCTGTCGGTTCATCGTGACGAATAATCCGACAAATTCCGCGTCCAATTTCAGCGATGCGATTGAGTAAAAAGCGGTTAACTGAACTCCCCGCCCCAAAACTATATAACCGATTTCCGGGTTTAAGTTCCTGCTGAACCTCGGCTAAAATGCGATTCTCATTGCCAATATAACCATCACTGAGTAACACCACACTCCGCAAGCGCCCCTCTGGTGCTGGAACATTAATCGCATCCCGAATTCCACTGAGCATTTCGGTGGCACCACTGGCGTGTAATTGATTAATATAATTGATGGCTAATTCCCGATTTTCGGATGTATTAGCCAGGGGGGTTTGGGAGAGATGGCGGACAGTATTAGAAAAGTCAAGAATTGTGAATGTATCGTCAGGATTTAACCCATTAATAAAGCGTCGCATTAGTTCTTGACATTTGTGCAAGGGTGCGCCTTGTTGAGAACCGGAGGTGTCCATGAGAAACACCACATCCTTGGGAAAAATCTCATCAGGGCGATAATCTAAACTGGGGATAAAATAAAGGGCAAAATGTCCGCCCCGTTGATCAGATTGAGTTAAGACGGTGGCTTGGGTATTGTCTCCCGCGACTTGATATCTCAGGATTAAGTCTTTATTCGGAATCGTATCATTACCGCTGAGTTGCACCCGGACGATTTGTCCTTCAGTTTCTATCTGCAACTGATGAGAAGGGGAATGAACATTTTGAATCGGTACACCTGCATTAATTTCCACCGTAACGCCGATATCGTGTGCCGATCGCGTTCCTTCGGGTACAATAGGCGGTGTAATTCTGGAAGCATCGGGGACTTCATCGGTATCGCCACTTTCATCAATAGTTGTACCGGGGATATATCGGGGTCCTACTACCATGGGAAAGACGAATTCATAGTCCCCTTGTTCAAAGTTTAAGCTATTGGTATAGCGAATCGTGACATCAATTTGTTCACCGGGTTTGATATTGGCGAGGGATTGGGTAAAGATATTATCACGTTCTTGTTCCAGTAATCCGGCTGTGCGCCCTTCTTGTTTAGCTTTGTCGTAAATTTGCTGGGCTTCTTCACGTTTTTTAATGGTTCCTTTAATTATGCGATCGCCAATTTTAATTTCCATGTCATCCACGGCGGCTTCATCGGGTAAGGGGAAGACATAGACGGCTTCTAAGGGTTGGGTAAAGGGGTTCTCAAATCGCTGCGTTACCTCGACTCGTGACAAGTTCCCAGCAATTTTCGCCTCAACCTCGGTATGCTTGAGGGGGAAAACCAGGGAGTTTCCCTCTGGAGATTGACAATATAAGCCGTTATATTGCGGCGTGGGAGATTGAACGGGTGCCATGTGCTATCTGTCCTTTTTTATCGGAGTTTTTTGATTGAAATAAATGTAGTTAAACTTAGCTGGGTCGTAATAGAGTTATAGTAGCTTAATTTTCCCTGAATGGCATATTAGGGAGAATGGCACTGGCGCGTCTGTGTGTAGGGGCGGGTTTGACTACTATCTTTTTGGTTGCACCCAGATATAACTAAACCCGCCCCGATACAGGTTTCTAGACTTCCGGTGAAACGTTAGGTTTCTTGACTGATGCAGCATCTATAGGGTGAGTAAGGGCACGGCATTGCCGTGCCCCTAAAGGTGGGGTTGTAAGCTGTTTATCAAATTCAAAGGGTTGATTGAAAAAATATCTGACTTGAACTAACAACTAACCGACTGAAATATTTCTTCAGCGGTTAACTGTAAGTTAGGGAAAGCAACTGACTGGATGCAGTCATTCCCTCGAAATTGACTAACTTGGTATTCTCCCTCCACTAAAACATAAATAGAAACCGTTGGTTGTTTCGGATTACCAATAAATTTACGACCGCCCAGAGCCAAATAATCAACGATCCAGTATTCAGGAATTCCTATTCCTTCGTACTCCCCATATTTTTTGTAGTAATCATCCCGCCAATTACTGCTAACCACTTCAATCACCAAAGGAATCGAAGCTGCCAGAATTAAAGTAGACTCTTTTTTCCACAAGGGTTCGTTGCTCAAATTCAAACGATTGATCAACAAGATATCTGGCGAATAAGCCGATTCACTTGAGGCTGATTTAACCAGCGCCGTTTTGGGAATAGAATAGGGAAGCTGGAGGCGGACATATTCTAATGTCAGCTTTTCAGCTAAAAATCCTACAACATCTTCATGTTCACCTGTAGGCTGTGGCATTTCAATAATGACTCCATCATGCAGTTCATAGCGTTTATTGGCTGGCTTCCATTGGATAAATTCAGCGAAACTTATTGATTTTTGTAAGAATTGAACCATGATTATCACCACAATTGGGAACGGGGACATCAACTTCAATAACCCAAGGAATCGAACCCGTAGGGGCACGGCAATGCCGTGCCTGTTTATCAGATTCAAAGAAGGGTTGATTAACACGATATCTAGCAAATAAGCCGGAGTTAGCCTAATCTAATGATAAGATAAAACTTTGTCGCCGGATCACCCTTGCCCAGCCGACAGAAACTGATTGAATCGGCAACATCGGGGAATTGAAACCTGAACGTACCTTTTTTGTCAGCAGGCTTTCTGCCAAGGTAGGAAGAGGCAAGGGGATCTCCCCATAACGCTCACCCATTCTCGGTTTCATCGTTTACATGAATATTCTTAGTAACCTGCTTTCCAAACCCGCCCAGCCGTCTCGTCCGAAAAAACAACGTCGGGGCATCGAAATTAAATCCGAGTCTGAACTTACCATTATGCGGCAGGCGTCTAAAATAGTCGCCACAGTTCTCAAAGAAATTTCCGAACAGGTTAAACCGGGGATGACGACGGCGGATTTGGATGCTCATGCCGAAAAGCGCATCCGCGAAATGGGAGCAACACCTAGTTTTAAAGGATACCACGGCTTCCCGGCTTCAATCTGTTCCTGTCTCAACAACGAAGTGGTGCATGGAATACCCAGTCGGAAAAAGGTGATTCGGGCGGGGGATGTGCTGAAAGTTGACACCGGGGCTTACTATGAAGGCTTCCATGGCGACTCCTGTATTACCATTGCCGTGGGTAATGTTAAACCCAACGCTGCCAAGTTAATAGAAGTCGCAGAAACCGCACTGTATAAAGGAATCGAACAGGTGAAAGCGGGGAACTACCTGCTTGACATTGCGGGCGCGATCGAAGATCATGTGAACGCCAATAGTTTTTTTGTGGTGGAAGATTTCACCGGTCATGGCGTGGGACGCAACCTGCACGAAGAACCCTCTGTGTTTCACTTCCGCACTCGGCAAATGCCCAATGTGAAGTTACGGGAAGGGATGACTCTGGCAATTGAACCGATTATTAATGCAGGTTCCAAGTTTACCCGTATCTTATCGGATCGTTGGACTGCCGTAACCGTCGATAATGCCCTATCCGCTCAGTTTGAGCATACTGTGTTAGTGACAGCCGATGGATACGAAATTTTAACTGACCGCAGTAAGGTGTGAATCAGTCGAGTTAAGATAGATCAACTCAAAACTTAGCCAGGGCGGGTTTAGTCACATCTGGGTTAATCAGAAACGATAGTAGTAAAACCCGCCCCTACACAAATCGGTTTGGGCGGGTTTAGTCACATCTGGGTTAATCAGAAATGATAGTAGTAAAACCCGCCCCTACACAAATCGGTTCGGGCGGGTTTAGTCACATCTGGGTTAATCAGAAATGATAGTAGTAAAACCCGCCCCTACACAAACACCAGGTTCCCTGAGCCTAGCGTTGGGTCAAAACTAATCGACATCCTAGAGGTTAGAGGTATAAAATGTCGGAAATTGTGTCGATTCACTCATTCCGTGGTGGTACGGGCAAATCAAATGCTACAGCGAATCTAGCCGCGACTGTTGCTAAAGCTGGATATCGAGTCGGTATTGTTGATACTGATATCCAGTCTCCTGGCATTCACGTTCTTTTCGGCTTCGATGAGAACAAAATGAAAAACGCCCTAAATGATTATTTATGGGGGCGTTGTCAAATTCAAGATGCGGCGTATGATGTCAGTTCCATCCTGGGAGAAAACCGCAAAATCAATAGCAAAATCTATCTGATTCCGTCCAGTATTCGCATGGGAGAGATTACCCGGATTTTGCGAGAAGGATACGATGTGAATATGCTAATTGACGGGTTTGAGGATTTAATTCAAGCCTTAAAGCTAGACTATCTCTTCATTGATACTCACCCGGGTCTGAATGAAGAAACCCTACTATCTATCACCATCTCTGACGTATTACTCATTATTCTACGTCCAGACCGCCAAGACTTTCAAGGAACGGCTGTTACCGTTGATGTGGCACGTAAGTTGCAAGTGCCTAAGTTACTGTTGATGGTGAATAAAGCCCATGAATCCCTTGACTTTAAGGCATTAGAGCAAGATATAGCACAAACCTATCAGGCTACAGTTGCAGGTATTTTACCCTTGTCAGAAGAGATGATTCAACTCGCTAGCGGTGATGTATTTTGCGTCCGCTTTCCGAGTCATCCTTTAAGTCTAGAAATTAAAAAAGTGGCACAGCAAATTATGACGTAATTAAAACGCGGTTCGTAGTAGAGACGTAGCAGGCTACGTCTCTACAACCCTTATTCAGCTTTCCCCTAATTAGACCGAATGGCTTTACCTGTTCTATCGTTAAAGAAATGAACTTTATCCGCGTTAATCGATAACCAAATTTGATCGCCGACTTTGACAAGATGATCGGCGGGAATTCTGGCTTGTAAGCGGGTTTTTCGATCCAGTTTGACTAATAAATAGGTATCATTGCCCAAGGCTTCAACTTGTTCAACAGTGACCGATAAGTTTTTTGGGGCGGGAACACTGACACTCAAATGTTCGGGACGAATTCCTAGAATTAAAGAACGTCCATCATAGTCTTGCAGAAAGGGTTGCCAAACTTCTGGAAGCGTCAGCCGAAATTGGCGATGCTGAATTAGCAGGGGCGCTTTAAATTGAACCGGAATAAAGTTCATCGGCGGAGAACCGATAAATTCGGCGACAAACCGATTAGCGGGGTGGTTATAGAGTTCTAGGGGAGGGGCAATTTGCTGAATTTCTCCCTGATTCATCACCGCAATGCGATCGCCCATCGTCATGGCTTCGGTTTGATCGTGGGTGACATAGAGGGTGGTGGTTCCTAACTGGCGTTGTAAGCGCACAATTTGACTACGGGTTTGGGCCCGGAGTTTCGCATCGAGATTAGAGAGGGGTTCATCCATGAGAAAGACTTGGGGATTCCGGGCGATCGCACGCCCTAGGGCGACTCGTTGCTTTTGTCCCCCAGATAGCTGTTTGGGAAGTCGATGCAGCAGGGGTTCAATTTGCAGGAGTTTGGCAACGTAGCGAACTTGGTCATCAATCGCCCGTTCGCGATCGCACCGATAACGCCATCGTTTAGGGAGCGATCGCGTCATCCTAATTAAAGCATTCTCGACCCAAAGCGGCATCTCGGTTGTAGACTTGTCGTAGGCTAATCCCACCGTTGTTCGCCGCAAGCCAAAGGCAATATTATCGTAGACCGTCAGGTGCGGATAGAGGGCATAATTTTGAAACACCATAGCAATATTGCGGGCTTTCGGGGGCAAATCATTCACCATGCGATCGCCCACCCAAATTTTCCCCCCGGTTAATTCCTCTAATCCCGCAATCACCCGCAGCAGGGTACTTTTGCCACAACCCGAAGGACCCACCAATACCATAAACTCGCCATCGTAGACTCTCAGATTAATCCGCCGCAAAACATTCACGCTTCCCGATGACGGAGAGGAGGAATCAACGGCTACCAGTGGCGCTTCATCGCTAGGAGTGAGCAAGGGTTCTGTCGTCACAGGCGCGACAGTTGACCCCTCCTGGCGACTAGGAAAGCTTTTGTAAACGTTTTCGAGAACAACCTGGGACACGATGATGATTGGGGATGAGCGACAGTGATAGAGCTAACTATACTATTATGTTCGTTTGCGTCATGAACTGAGGTTCCGAACCCAAGTTTTCGGTGAGAAGCAGCTTATCAAACTGGGTTCGTAGTTGGTACTTTAGTACCATCAGCGAAGACAGCGCTGACTACAAACTCTAAACTTGAAGTTAATTTTTTCATCTGCGATCGCCAGGATTTTTCTCGGTTTAGCCATTCAGTAGTTCCATTGATTGAGAACAATGAATTGATTTTCCAAAGTATAGCCTGCTTGTTCAAGGTTCGCGATCGCCTGAACAATGGCTTGATAACTCATATTTTTGGCAATATCAGGATTTTGGAACACTGCCAAGATACCGGGATGCACGGGATTAGCTTGATGAAGTTCCTGAAAGTCATCGCAGTTACGGGTTAGTAACACTCGCCTTTGTTGTCTAGCATAGTTGAGTACCCTTAGATCCGCTTGACCCATCAAATCTGCTTCATTCACACTCAGCACATTATGACCGACTTTTTGAAGTAAATTGACCAAGTATTTTGCTTGAGAATCTTCATCAAGGAGTAGTTGTAGGCTCAAGTAAAACTCCTTTTTCTTCTAAACGATAACGTTCTTCGTCTGCTTCTAGCTTGATCAGATCCCGATGACTTTCGCAGTAATGGATCACTTCATAGATTGCAGGTAGAGGCAAATCCCAATTTTCTGCGGCTTGTTCTGGTGTCATTTCATTGACAATCTTATCTTGCCAAACTGTTGAAGCCAGGAGTTTGCGTCCTTTTATGTAAAGTTGGCGTCGCCACGGATGGGGACGTGCTACCAGATAGTACCAGTTTTCCTGTAGGTTGGTATCATCCAGGGATTGAATGATCGCACTGATCAGGGCGAGGCGATCGCTTACCGATAATTGGTTAACCTGTTCTTTTATCTCTTGCAGAGACATGGAGATACTCCGACCCATGCCGGTGTCTATATACAACTAGATCTAGTTTATCCAAATACGCGATCGCTTTGTCTGTTTGAAGCAAAAGCGAACATAAGTGCATTGGCTTAACGACTCAAAAACAAGATTAAATATTATAATAAGAATAGGGAACCTGTACAGCAAAATAAATGTGTTGATTTTAATTCATCAATTTATAGTAAAACATTAAGCAGGATAAATTGCTGCACTTTTGGGCATAAGGGCAATGGCTAAGCTACTGGCAACACTTCCGGACGGGAAGATCTGTGACTTCATCGATCAAAAAATTCGGAACGATACACCTGAAGAGTACGTTCGTCAAAATATTGAGCGTCGTTTAATACTGGAGTTAAATTTTTTTTCAGAGCAGATTGAGGTTGAGTTTCCAATCAAGGTTGGTAGCAGGCGGGTTCGTGCTGACCTGGTAATTTTTCGCGAGGGAATTCCCCATCAGCAGGAAAATGCTTGGATCATCATTGAATGCAAGAAAGACTCTGTACAGCCTACAGCGAGTAAGGATGGTGTTGAGCAACTAAAGTCCTATATTTTAGCTTGTGGCGCTGAGTGGGGGATGTGGACAAATGGCAAATTCAAAGCTGTTTATCGATTTATTCGTGACCAGGATGGTAAGGTTATTGAAACGATAGAACCGAATGATATTCCATCAAAGGATGGTAGTTTTGAAGAGGTAGACAGACCGACACGGGAATCTTTAAAGAATGCCGTTGGTGATAATCTCCTATTTTCTTTCAAAATTTGCCACGACCATATTTATGTAACAGATGGCTTGCAGAAACAACCTGCTTTTTTTGAGCTGTTAAAAGTCATCTTTTGTAAAATTTATGATGAACGTAATTTTCCCAAGCCTATCGAGTTTTATGCAACGGCCCGTGAAAAATCTACTAATGATGGTCGATTGACTGTTTTTAACAGAATTAGCAAAATTTTTGATGCTGTTAAAGCACAATACCCAACCATTTTTGATGCTAACGAAAAAATCAAGCTTCAGCCTCGTTCATTAGCCTATATTGTGGGAGAACTTCAACGATACAGCTTCCTCGATACGCATATCGATGTGAAGGGAAAAGCTTATGAGGAGCTAGTCGGAGCAAACTTGCGAGGAGATCGCGGAGAATTCTTTACCCCGCGAAACATACAGCGCATGACAGTACGGATGCTTAATCCCAAAGTTGATGAAATGATTCTAGATCCGGCTTGTGGGACAGGTGGTTTTCTGGTGATTGCGATGAACGAGGTCATTGAAAAGCTGAGACAAGAAGCAGGAATTACGGAACAATCTAGTTCGTGGATGCGCGAGGAGCTAAATTCCAAAATTCAAGAAAAAGCTAAACAGTGTTTCTTTGGAATTGATATTAATCCAGATCTCGTGAAAGCTACTAAAATGAACATGGTGATGAACAATGATGGCTCTGGAAATATTTTAAGACAAGATGCCTTGTTGCATCCTCATCAATGGGAAAGTCGATTTAAGCAAGAACTTGCAGCTGCCTTAAAGATTGACTCTAATAGTTTACGAAGTTATAAGGATTTGGCACATTTTGATATGATCGCGACAAATCCTCCTTTTGGTTCAAAGTTACCCATCAAAGACAGGGAAACACTCAGTCAGTATCAACTTGGACATATTTGGCAAGAAACGTCAACCGGTTGGGAACCTACGGAGCAGCCTCAAACGTCTGCGCCGCCAGAAATACTATTTATTGAGCGCTGCTGGCAATTCTTAAAACCTGGAGGCAGGATGGGGATTGTGTTACCCGATGCAATTTTGGGAGCGCCAGGATTACTCTATGTGCGATATTGGATGATTAAAAACTGTCGTATTGTGGCATCAATTGATCTTCATCCCGATACATTCCAGCCTCACAACGGCACTCAAACTTCGGTGCTAATTCTCCAGAAGAAGACCGAAGCAGAAATTAACCAAGGGATTATGTCAGATTATGAAATTTTTATGGCGCAGGTAAAGGCAATAGGGCATGATAAGAGAGGGAATACCGTTTACCGACGGGATGATCAGGGAGAAGAAATACTTTTTCCCCCTAATCCTGAAGAAACACCTCTCCTAGAGCGTACAGCAACTGGAGAGGGAACCGTTAGACCTATTCCTCGCCAAAAGGTAGAGGCTGATGACACTCCATTTATTGCTGATGAGTTTTTGAGTTGGAAAAAGCAGGTGGTGTTGAGATGGTAAACTTTGCATATCAACCGGAATATAGACCTCCAACGGCTGAAACTGAGCTAGAAAAATTTTCTACAACGGTCAAGCTTAGTGAGGTTTTTGATGCAGGCGTTCGTCTGGAAGCCTCAGCTTTTAGTATTGACGCTCGCAATGTAGTTACAGCCTTAGAAAACAGCGGTTTACAACTCATACCTCTCTATGGTGAAGGAGGACTTTGCAAAGGGGGGTATTACCCTCATCGCTTTAAGCGAGTTTACGTAAGTGCTGAACAGGGATTACCATTTTTGTCTAGCTCTGAAATTATTAGCTTACGTCCCACCACTAATCGTTTTATAAGTTGTAAGTATACCCCAAATTGGCATAATTTTTTGCCTAATAAATGGGATGTATTACTTTCTCGCTCTGGAACTATCGGTAATATTGGTCTAGCAAGTGAAACTTTTCTAGGTAAGGCTCTTTCTGAACACGTCATCCGGCTTCAAGCCAGTGATCCCGACACTGCTGGATACATTTCAGCTTTCCTACGGAGCCGTTATGGTCGTCTCCAGGTGATTCAGGGGACGTATGGATCTGTTGTCAATCAAATTGAACCGGAACACCTCGCACGAGTTCTAATTCCCAACTTGCACGCTATTCGGCGGATTGAGATTGGCAGGCAGATGTGCAAGGCTGGTGAGCTGCGAGATGAAGCAAATCGGCTATTGGATGAGGCAGATAAACGACTGCATGAACGCTTAAATTTGCCCGATCTGAACTCAATAGTTTCTAATCATAATAAATCCTTGACTAATACCATCAAAGCCTCGCAGTGGATGGGACGATTAGAAGGTAGTTTTCATAATCCGATTGCTCTGGCTGCTGAGAAAAAGTTGCGCGATTTATCTGTGGAAGTGACTACCGTAGGCGATGTGCGAGTCACGAGAGAAGTTCGAGCAATCACTAAATTCCGCAAACGAGTTTATGTCGAGAAAGGTGGAATTCCTCTACTTAGCAGTAAGCAGATTTTCCAAGTTGCTCCAGTAGACGTTAAGCGGCTGGCTAAAGGCGCACACACTAAGGATTTGCCGGAAATTCAGTTAGAAGAAAATATGATTGCCGTAACCCGTTCTGGCACAATTGGACGGGTACAAATCATTCCAGCTTACATGGCAGAGTGGGCAGCTAGTGAGGATGCGACAAGAATTGTAGCTGCGTCGGGTATGAACTCAGGTTATCTTTATGCTTGGCTAGCATCCGATTATGGTCATCGTTTGATCACTCGGCATTCTTATGGCTCGGTGATTGTTCACGTTGACTTAGAAATGCTAGCATCTGTGCCTATTCCCTTACCCGAACCTTCTATCAGAGACGAAATTGGCAATCTAGTTCTCAAAGCCAATGCGTTACGTGATCAAGCTTGGCGTAAGGAGCAAGATGCTATCGGTAAGCTAGAAAACTTGATTGCGAAGGGTAGAATTGTTGAATGTCAAACACAAGCAGTTGGTGAAGTTCCTGAAATTGGAGGGTTATCTTTCGATCCTGATGCGCCCCCCATTTGGGAATTGGTTGCCGAAATTTCTGCTCAAGTTCCTGATGAAGAATGGGAAAAGTTACCCACTGATCTAGCGAGGAGGTTCGATTATTACCAGAAACAGAAGCACAAGGACGATTGATGAGGATTTTGTTTGCGGATACGGGTTATTGGGTAGCATTTCTCAATCCTAAGGATGATTTGCATGATAAAGCTGTCAATCTTTCAAAAGCGATTCAACCTGCTCATATCGTTACGAGTGAAATGGTATTGACTGAAGTATTGAATGACTTCTCAGCTAGAGGCGAGTACTTTCGTCAGGTCGCTGTTAATCTGATAAAAAGTCTTTACCAGCATTCTAACACCACCATCATTCCTCAGACCAGCATTCAATTTCAGGCGGCATTAACTTTATACGAACAACGTCCTGATAAGGAGTGGAGTCAGACGGATTGTGTCTCATTCAAAATTATGGAAGAACAATCTATTTTTGAGGCTCTAGCTTATGACAAGCACTTTGTACAAGCAGGTTATACAGCTTTGATGCGACGTTGCAAACGATAGATTCTTTTTAACCGTTGAGATAGAGGTTTCATTTTTTCGCCTCGGCTGCGATTAACATGGTTGCTGCATATTCATTATTGGGTTGAATTTCTAGCGCCTTTTGCAAAGACGCGATCGCGTCATCATACTGTTCCAATTCCATATAGGCTTCGGCTTTGTTAATCCAGGCGTTGGCGGAATTGGGTTTAAGCTGAATGGCGCGATCAAGAATAGGAATCGCTTTCTCCGGTTGACCTAATAAAATTAAAGCAACACCTTGATTAATCCAGGCTTCGGCAAAATCTGGCTTCAGGGTTGTGGCTTTTTCGTAGAGGTTTAGCGCTTCTTGGTGTCTTCCTAACTGATCCAACGCCGCACCCTTACTCCACAAGGCTTCAGGATAATCAGGATTAATGGCTAAAGCGCGATCGCACGCCTGAATCGCTTCTTGGGGACGCTGCTGGGTGTTTAAATCATAGCAGCGTTGCCAATGGGTTTTGGCGTTGGCGGTATTAGGGGAAGGAGAAGCCGATGGAACGGGTGATGGTGTTGGCTGAACCTTGGTTGGCTTTGGCGCTAGGGGAGTTGGTGTTGGCGTTGCGGGTTTGGGGGGTGCAGGATTTTGAGTGACTGGGGGTGACTTTTTCACAGAAGGGGAAGGAGTTGATTCCGGTGAAGGAACAGGAGACGGTTGTTTACCTGTTTTTGGTGTATCAGGAGTAGGCTGTTCAGAGGTAGGTGACTCTGAGTCTGAACTGGGATTCGTTGGTGTCTCCTCAGTGGGGGAAGGTTCAGGGGATGATGTGGGCGATGGTTGAGTTGCAGAGTTCGCAGAATTAACAGTTAATTCCTGACTCTGATTCGTCGTTTTGCTGGTAAACTGCGGAATCAGCCGTGTTGTCGCGACTCCAGCCGTTCCGCCGACAATGCCTAAAATTGCTACAACCCACCAAAGATTCAGCCCTCGTTTTGGGTTTGAACCGGGTGTAACCATTGTAGGAACCGAACTCCCTGATGCGGGTTGGGAATTCCGCCAGGTTTCGGGTAACTGAGTGCTACTGGTGGTTGATGGGGATGGAGTTGGGGAATCTGGAAGACCTCTCTCCAAACCTCTCTCCTGCTCTTGAGAAGGCTTTGAATGTTCTGGAATCGATGCTGTGGTGTCTGAGGAATCGGGTAATCGTTGCGTTGTATCGGAGGCTGGAATATCGCTGGATAGACGTTGCAGGGCGTTTAAGGCTTCGGTAGCAGTTTGATAGCGATCGCGGAAATCATACCGGATCATCTGATCCAGAATTTCAGCCAAGTTGAGACTAACATGAGGGGCTAAATCACGCCACTGAATTTCCCCCGTCTCTGGATTTTCCCGCAGCAATCGAGGATGTGTCCCGGTTAAGGCTTGAATCCCTAATAGACCCACCGCATACACATCACTACTAAACCGGGGTTGTCCACCCAACTGTTCTTTAGGAACATAGCCTTGAGTACCAATGGAAATGGTTAAATTGGTTTGTCCCGATTGAGGATGACTAAATTGGGTGGTGACTTGCTTTACCGCACCAAAGTCAATCAAGACAATTTTGCCATCCGGCTGGCGGCGAATCAGATTAGAGGGTTTGATATCGCGATGAATGACATTTTGCTCATGGACATACGCCAAAACCTGGAGAATATCCTGTAGTAGGGCAATGGTTTTAGATTCTAACCATTGTTGACCTTTTTTCAATTCCTGGGTGAGGGGATTGCCAAGAATTAATTCTTGTGCTAAATAAAATTCCTGATTCTCTTCAAAATGTGCCAGCAGCCGGGGAATTTGGTCATGATTACCCAGTTGATAGAGAACTTGAGCTTCGGTGTCAAATAGGCGTCTAGCGGTTTCTAGGCTGGCGGGGTCAGTGGTTTTCGGTTTAAGTTGCTTAATCACACATTGAGGGTGTCCAGGTAAATGGAGATCTTGCGCCAGAAAGGTTTGACCAAATCCACCTATTCCTAGTTGACGCTCGATTTTATAGCGTCCACCGAGGGGTTGATCCGTATTCGTGGATTGAAAGCGACGGAAAAGATTGAAACTCATACCCTACCCCTCGTTACAGGAAAACTGCATCCTTAACCTATTATCGTAATTATTTTTAACGATATGATTTTGATAGGAATCAAATCATCATCACCGTTATCAAAAATCCTTTACCCGATTGTTGAATCGACGACCCAAAAAACTTGACGTGACAACAGGCGTTGCAGTTTCGGTGAATGCCTGCACGATCACTCAAAAAACGGGAACCATTACTATAGCAGGTGTTCGAGGTCTACCACGTCTATGTATATTCAATTAACCTGGGAAGATCCAGAAATGGGGGAAGTCAAGCGATCGCTCTTAGCTGCACCGATCGCGATCGGTCGAGAATTGGATCAAATGCCAGAGTATTGGGGAGGAGAGTCGGTATCTCGGTTAGAACTGGCTAACCCAGAGATTTCACGGTTTCATGTCCTGATTACGGTGGCAAATAACCAAATTTATATTACCGATCAACGCAGTGCTAACGGTACATTTCTGAATGGGCGACCCCTGCGTCAAGCCAATCAACCCATTTCGTTTAAAGATACCCTACGGATGGGTCCCTATAAAATGACCGCCACCTTAGTCCACAGTAATGACCTGAACGCCACCGCCCAGAGTCCCAATGTAGCCAGTTTTAAACCGTCGGTGAAGTCTATCCCCCAAAAGAAAGTAGTGATCTGGGCGATTGGGATCGGCGTTCTCTTGTTAACCACATTTGGCGCCTGGGCAGTAGCCAGCACAATTTTAGAGCGATCGCGCCCTCAACAGTCGCCTACAGCGCCGTCTAGTAGTCGTCTGGTGAAATGAAGCTGGGGAAGCTGGGGAAGCTGGGGGAGCTGGGGGAAGCTGGGGAAGATACACCGTAGTAGGCTGGCAAGCTTAAAGTTGTGGGTAAAATTTTTCTGGATCGCTACTCTCATAAGGGTTCCTTGAAAATACTTGACCACTGTTTTAAGCTTGCCAAGCCAGTAGGGTGGGCATTGCCCACCAGAATACGAGGAGCGTGACATTCAACTTATAGTTTATTTGAGTAGTAAGTATTTGGTTTAGTCGAGGAAGATGAGTAGAAACATGTTGAAAAGCCATAGAGACTTAGAAGTTTATAAGATGGCGTTTGATTCAGCCATGATAATTTTCGAGTTATCTAAAAAATTTACTGTAGAGGAGCGATATTCTTTAACTGACCAGATTCGTCGTTCTTCTCGCTCAGTTTGTGCCAATCTAGCAGAAGCCTGGCGTAAAAGACGATATGAAGCTGCCTTTATTGCTAAATTGAATGACTGTGAAGCAGAAGCGGCTCAAACTCAAACTTGGATAGAGTTTGCTGTTAAATGTAGCTATATGGATATTCAAGTCGGTAGAGAAGTTTATGGAACGTACAACCAAGTTTTAACAGGTTTCGTCAACATGATCAACAATCCTTCACCTTGGCTAATGAAGCATTAAACTTATCCAATTAGTGATGTCTGCTATTCGGCGTTAATAGTCATTTGTGAAAATAACCCATCCCTAAAAATGCTCCCTCAGCTCCCTCAGCTCCCTCAGCTCCCCCAGCTCCCCCAGCTCCCTCAGCTCCCCCGGCTCCCCCAGCTCCCCCGGCTCCCCCGGCTCCCTCTAAAACGTTGGCGGTTTATCCTGTTGGCATTGCTGACGCTACTGCTGACGCTGAACCCATTTCCCAGCTTTGCCCAAACCTCCCCAACCAATCATAATGACAAAGCACCCATCGTGCTAGATGGTCGCGTTTTACTACAGGTAAGAAGTTTAAATAATAACTATACAGCCGAAAATCGGGCAAAGCGGATTAACGATATTTTGGCGCAAGCGGTGCAATCCTCTCAACCTGTCAGCGTTGAAGTGAATCAGACAGAGGATCAAACCACCCTAACTATTCCTTCCTTGCTTGAGTCAGACCATTTACTCACTGTAACCGACAAGGATGTCCTACCAGAACTAACTGCTCTTCAGCAAGCCCGAATTTGGCAGAGAATTCTGGAAAAGGCATTTGTACAAGCAGAATTTGAGCGATCGCCCGCCTATATTCGTCAGGCGTTAGGCTTTGTCCTTGGGGCGATACTGGTTGCGATCGCGATTCATGTTGGTTTACTGTTTCTGGGAAAATGGGTGTCTCATCGCTTGAGAGTGTGGCTAGGACAACCCACCTCCTCGTTTCACGCCTGGGAAGATCCCGCCCAATTCATGGTACGCCTTGCCCGACTAGGGTTACAGGGCGGATTATGGATCGCGATCGCCTATTATGTGACCGATTTGTTTCCCGCCAGTCGGATTTGGCGCTATGAGTTATTCGATTTTATCGCTAAGGTTTTTGGTATTCTTAATGCGCCAGTGATTAGCTTAGGTAGTAGTAAATATTCTGCCCTAGAATTACTATTGCTTTTGGGCTTAACTGTTTGCTTGTGGTTTGCGGTTAGTTTTCTGACTAAGCTGTTTAAATCCTATGTCTTAGCCCACACCGGGGCTGAACCCAGATTGCAAGAGGTGATTACTGTCCTCACTCAATATGTTCTCACCTTTCTCGGATGGATTGTCCTGTTACAAATTTGGGGTTTAGATGTTGGGTCTTTAACCATTCTTGCCAGTGTTCTCGGTGTAGGGATTGGTTTTGGGGTTCAGAATATTGCCAATAACTTTATTAGCGGGATTATTATTACCTTTGAACGCCCCATCCAAATCGGTGATTTTGTCAAAGTGGGTGAATTACTGGGAACCGTAGAACGCATCGGCGCACGCAGTACGGAGATTTGTACGTTAGATCAAGTCACCATTATCGTACCCAACTCCCGCTTTTTAGAGACTGAGGTAATTAACTGGAGTCATGGGAACCCGATTTCTCGGCTGCGGATTCCTGTGGGTGTGGCGTATGGTTCAGATATCGAGAAAGTGCAAACCGCCTTACTTGAAGCTATCAAAAATCATCCCGAAGTGCTGCTGCAACCGCCGCCTCAGGTATGGTTTCAGGGGTTTGGGGAGAGTTCCCTCGACTTTGATTTATTGGTGTGGACTGGAGAACCGAAGAAACAGTTTAAAGTTAAAAGTGATCTCAACTATCGGATTGAAGCCTGTCTGCGTCATTATAATATTGAGATTCCCTTTCCGCAACGGGATTTACATCTGCGATCGCCTAAACTTGACGAAATTTTCAATCTGTTATTAGATCGGGATTCATCGACATTTTTTCCTCGATCAATTGAGCCTGCGAATGAGAATCAATCCAACCATACTCCCCATTCTCAACCGCAAGACTCGCTCACGTCTACGACTGAGATATCCGGATCAGTATCCCGGACAATCACTCCAGCCAAAACCCTAACCGAGACAGAAATTGAAGCATTAGTTGCAGCGATGCGGGGTGCAGATGGTGTGGAAATAAAAGATCGTCGCTATCGAGGAAATCTTTATCCTCAATGCTTCATTGGTGCAGAAGCCGTGGAATGGCTAGCACAACGGACTCAGAGTTCTCGACAAGAAGCGATTCGCATCGGACAAATTTTCATTGATAGCAGTATTATTCATCATGTTCTTGATGACTATGCATTCCAAGATGATTATTCATTTTACCGATTTTATCAAGATAATTTCTGATACAGGGGATTCGGCTGAAGACAGCACAGGCATTTATCAATACGGTTGCTCCCGCAGAATTTGGCGACAAAGCAATTCAGATCGATGGAAGTCACCCGTCTGGTAAGCTGTTCGGCATTTAAACCTTAATGTCAAAAACGGCAAAACCCTTGTAATGCGTTAAGCGAAGCCATGCCGCAGGCTTTGCATCTTGCTCGCTACCCATTCCCAATTTAAATGTGTGACAGCTTATGACTTGAACCTAGGGCGTCGGAGATCGGACTCATGACAAGATGATGCCTACCGGAGTGGCTACGGGTTTTATGGCAAGACGGAAACTATTGGGCGGTTTTATCGAGTTTTTTACTTTTTGAGTTTAACTTGGCAGATGAACCCGAAAAATTCAGGGCTGTTTAAGGGTTTAACGGCCATTAACGCCAAGTAGAAACGTATAAGCAACTTGATTACCCCGGTAAGAAGGTTGAATTTGGAAAATTTTAGGAGGTAATGCTGTGAAGCTGAAGATTATCGCTTTTTCACTGTTGTTGGGTTTGACATCATTGCTGGGAGCTTGTCAGACTGATACAACTACACCTGATGAGACGGGTGTAGAAGAGCCAACTCCAGCAGAAGAAACCGAGACTATGCCTGGAGAGGAAGAAACTGAGGCTATGCCTGGAGAGGAAGAAACTGAGGCTATGCCTGGAGAGGAAGAAGAGGAAGAAACTGAGGCTATGCCTGGAGAGGAAGAAGAGGAAGAAACTGAGGCTATGCCTGGAGAGGAAGAAGAAGAAGAAGAAGACGGTGAGGCTACGCCATAACCATAGCTTGATCAGAACGTGAACAGCTTACCTTGGGAGTGACAAGTCATATTAAGTAACAGGTGTCAGAATGAGACTTTTACTCGTGGAAGATGATGAGCGCATTACCGATGCCCTAGAAGAAGATCTCACCGATCAACATTATGCGATCGATGTGGTGCATGATGGAGAGGAGGGGTTAAATCTCGCTGATTCTGTCACCTATGACTTAATTTTGCTCGACATTATGTTACCCAAAATCGATGGGATTACACTTTGTCGGCGACTACGCTCCCAAGGCTGTAGTACTCCGATTCTGATGCTAACGGCTAAGGATACAATTACTGATAAGGTTGTGGGATTGGATGCAGGAGCTGATGACTATTTGGTTAAACCCTTTGACCTAGAAGAATTATCAGCTCGTATTCGAGCCTTACTGCGTCGGGGTGTTTCCACCGCCCCCCCGGTATTGGAGTGGGGTAAACTACGGTTAGATCCAAGTACCTGTGAAGTTTTTTATCAAGATCGCCTCTTATCACTTTCACCCAAAGAATATTCGTTGTTAGAATTTTTCTTACGCCATGGTCGTCGTGTGTTTAGCCGCGCTCAAATCTTAGAACACCTGTGGCCCTTTGAGCGACTCCCGGAAGAAGCGACGGTGAAAGCGCATATCCGCAGTTTACGACAGAAACTTGAAGCGGGTGGCGCTCCCAGTGATTTGATTGAAACGGTTTATGGTTTGGGTTATCGTTTAAAACAATGATTGGTGATTGGGGAAGATTTATAATTAAAACCTCATAATTTAGTCAGGGCGGGTTTAGTTCAGTTAGAGGTTTTATCCTCAACGTTATCGGTAAAACCCGCCCCTACAATCGGTCAGGGCGGGTTTTGAATAAATTTTATCATACATAGTGAAACGAAAGCACATAAACCCGCCCCTACACAATCAAAACTCAGACGTAGGATGCTACATCTATACGGTTCTTAGAATGTTTCAAGGTTTACGCTGGCGTCTATTGTTGTCTTACCTAACTGTAATGGCAGCAATTTTGAGTCTCTTTGGCACGGGAGTTTATGTCTTTGTTAGCCGCAATCTTTATTACCAACTGGATAAAAAACTATTGACTCTGGCTCAAGCCGCTGCCGCCTCGTTTACGCCTGTCAAAATGAAGGGACATCGATATCTGAATCAAGTGGATGCGGTTCCCTGGCGCGATATTTTTAATCGGGATCAGCAAAGCTTGGAATGGTTTGATGCCAAAGGTCAACTGTTGGCAAGTCGAGGTGCATTAGAGTTGGACTCTCGACTCCAAGTCGGTTCTCAAACTCAAGAGGAAACGCAAAAGCCTAGACAGGTTCGCACGTATACAATTTCGGTGTTTAAAGATGGCTCAACCCCCAATCAGCCCTCTCTAGAAGGGTATATTCGTGCCTCACAATCGATGGAGGATATCCAAATCTTCCAACGCCAAATGCTGTGGGGATTGGGAATGGGTGGTGTTATGGGGTTAGGTTTAGTGGGTTTGGGCGGACTGTGGTTAACACAGAAGGCTTTGGAGCCAATTGAGCAAAGTTTTCAGCAACTTAAACAGTTTACGGCGGATGCGTCTCATGAGTTACGCAGTCCTTTGATGGCAATTAAAGCATCGGTTGATGTGATGCGAAATCATCCGGAACGAATTCATCCTAAAGATGCGAAAAAGTTAGCGGCGATCGCGAGTGCTACGGATCAGATGAGTCACTTATCAGAAGACTTACTTTTTTTAGCGCGAAACGATAGTAAGATATCAACGCCTAGCCGTGAGAAAATCACAATCTCTCTGAATAAGATTTTAAATAACTTGCTGGAGTTATTAGAACCTTTTGCACAAGACAAAGAGGTGAAAATCCAGTCTCAGTGGCTAGCTACAGTTTCTGTGGTGGGGGATGAATCACAACTGAGTCGTTTATTTTGTAACTTGCTGGAAAATGCGATTCAATATACGCCTGCTAAAGGGAAAGTAGACCTAATTTTAGCGAAAAATAATCGCTTTGCCGTTGTTAGTGTTAAGGATACAGGAATTGGCATTGAGCGAGAACAATTACCCTTTGTGTTTGATCGCTTCTGGCGGGCGGACAAAGCCCGTTCTCGCCGAGAAGGGGGGACAGGGTTGGGTTTAGCTATTGCTCAAGCGATCGCGCAACGTCATGGTGGGAAAATCACGGTGACGAGTGAAATTGGAGTGGGTAGCTGCTTTCAGGTGCGTTTACCTGCCGTTTAATAACAAATCCGCCTTTGTTACCCCTTTTTGCCATGGCGATTAAAATCGCTGCTATACAAACAAAGTCCGCCTACGCGGACTAAATTATAGCGGGGTGGGAAACCCGGATTTAGTTTAACTGACATCTTATCCAGAGTTTTTCCGAATGTAGGGGCGGGTTTCACTATTATCATTTTTTCCCACCCTGATGTGACTAAACCCGCCCCAACCAAAGAATAAACTAAAACGCAGATAAGCTGTCATGCATTTAACATTGGGTATTAGTAGAGAGCAAGATGCTCGCACTATAACAATTTCGCCATTATTGATATTAAGTTTTAAATGCCGAATAGCTTACTATAAATTCTGCTATCTACCTTATTGTACTAGGGCGATAATTTCGCTTTTTTGGCACGGTTTTCTTTATACCATTGAGCAACAGCCGGAGCCCATTGTTCAAAATGTACATAGAGAAGCTCACAGAACTTTTGCGCCTCTAGTTGAGCATCTTTTTTCCATCTTAAGTCCAAAAGATGCATCAGCGATCGCATATTACAACTCAGGACAAAATTCTGTCTGGCGTCGAAGGGAATCAAGCCTCTCGCGTGTTCTTCAGATAACCCTTCTTCAATTCGTTGCTGATACCGTTTACAAGCCTCTAAACACCACTTTAGGTCTTCATTCCGTTGGGCTTCAGAATAGAAATAACGCTTTCCCTGACGGTTGGTATAGTTTCCCACAGGGCGTAGGTAAAATACCTCTTCGATGTCTTGCTTTCCTTGAGCAACATTAATAATTCGCTGTCCGGTATAGCGAAAGGAATTATGAACCACCATTCCATTAGCGACAAAATTATGCCATTGACTTTCTACCTCTAAATCATAGGTCTTATGCTCACCCAGATACTTAACCTTAGTAACCTTGACAGGGTGTGCCTGAATGTTAGTGTCAGCAGACTGTAACTGAGATTGCCAATCTAACGGATTAGTCTTGTTAGCCACTGCCATGCCATTACACATAACTGAGCAAGACTTCGTTAGTTTAATAACACAGCCATCAGCAGATGTAACTAAGCCAACGGCATCACCCATTGTCTGCCAACCTGCTGATGTAAACAATCGATGATTTACCGTGCAATCGAGGGTTTTTCCATCAGCTAAAGTAACTCGGTAAACAGGCTGAATTCCACGTATTATGACATCTTTAATCGTCCCTGTTTCAAATAAACCATTGTTTTCATTAAGAACGCGCAAATTCATTTTGCGGATGTGGTTCTTGCCATCGCGGTGATAACATCCAGACGACTCTCCTTTGATTACTGGGATAGCTCTCTGAGGGAAGCTTTGTTCACCCTTTGTCCACAGCTCATACAACTCTCCAATTGTTTTTTTTAGTTCTAGGTGAGCTTCTCCCTTATCGTTGACAAACGTCACCTGAGTATTAGCTGTCAGACATTGAACGTCAAAGCTCACGCCAACTCTGTGGGTGCGAACTTGCTGCATCATTGAGTGAGGAAAATAGCCAACATTAAATGTAATTTGGGGATGTTCTAAACATCCATAGTGTCCTCGCTCACCCGCTAACAAATGCTTGACAATCAGTTCACCTGAACGTTGCTCATGGGGCCAGCGATCGCGGCTATGCCAAACATAATCTTCTGAGTAATCTTGGTGCATTGCTGCCCAAACCAATTGTTGCGGATTGGGTGTCGCCGCAATTATATCGATACAAAATTTTTCCACTTCGTTATTACCTCAATATAAATCCAAGCTTGATCTTATTGACAATAAATTTATCGGGTACACTCAAGCTTACCCCTAATAAGCTATTTATTATTTAAATTTTAATGTCAATAATAGCGAAATTATTGTATGTAGTCCGAGCATTGTACTCGCTAAAATAATGGAATAGATTTTACCGTTGAATTGGGCGCAAGCCTTGCGCCCCTACAGTTTTTGGACACAATCATCATCCCTATTGATTTGGCGTGTCACGCCAATATAGGCGAGATTATATCGTAATTATACCGGCTAAAACTTGCCCAACTAATTATCATATCAAACTTTAGAAAAAACCACTTTTTCCGGCTGATCTTGATATTTACCCTTACGTTGCTCATAAGTCACCGAACATAGCTCTGATTCAAAAAAGAGCAATTGGACAATGCCCTCATTCGCATAAATCCGACAATCGGCGGGAGAACTATTGCTAACCTCCAAGGTTAAATGCCCCCGCCACCCTGCTTCAGCAGGAGTTAAATTGGCGATTATACCGGCTCTGGCATACGTACTTTTGCCAATACATAAGACGCTGACATTTTCTGGCACTTCAATACGTTCCAAGGCGACGCCAAGACCATAACTATGTCCAGGAAGAATAAAATAGTCTCCCTGTTGATCATGATGTAATTGAGTCGGTTCTAAGTTTTCTGGATTAAAGTTTTTTGGATCAACTACCGTTCCCGGGATATGCCTAAAAATACGGAACTCCACGGGTGAAAGCCGGATATCGTAGCCAAAACTGCTCAAACCATAGGAGATAACATGTAGCGTATCAACGCGACGAACTAACTTTGGCTCAAAAGGTGTAATCATACCCTTGTCAGCCATTTGAGTTATCCAGGTATCGTTTTTAATCATCGTCAGGTAATTATAGCCAGTTTAATAGGATAACCTAAATAGCCACCAATTAACGGATTTTATTTTGAAGCTGCCAAATATTCACATAACAAAGGCACAACATTATCAAACCATCGCAACTGCGCTCCACTCCAGGCATTCGTTTTGGATGTGGCTAGCATGGCTCGCCCGTATGCTTTTCCTTTCTCGGTGAGTCGTCGCTCCCTAGAACCGGGTTTAGTCCATTCCTGAATGCCTAATTCATGGAGTGCAGCGTTGACTTGAGCGGCTTTCACTTTTCGTCCTAATTGCTCTGACACCTTCTGTGCGACTTGGGAGGCGATCATCCCCGATGGTTCCTCAACCGAATGGGTGACTAAAAGCTGCTGTGCTTGATTCGCAGCACTGGCTAAAGCCGGAAAACGCTGGGTGAGTACATTCAATTTCCAAGACGCGATCGCACGTTGATCCAATCCCGCTTCTTCTAACCATTTAGCGATTAACCGTAACCCCTGATCCAGTTGTTGGAGTTCATTATCGAGGGGGAATTCATCGGTTTGGGGTAATTGTGCGATCGCGCCTTCGATGTCTTTGGGATAGGATGTCTCAACTGGCTCTATCTCACTCGCTGGTTCAATCTGAAGCGTTTCTAGCGGTGTGCAACTCACCACTTCCACCAAAGCTGTTGCTGTCTCATTCCCAGCATTAGCTTGATGTTGCCAAAACGCTACGGCTGCATCCCAGGATGATAACGCGATCGGTCTGGGTTTATCCGGAACCACAGTCTTGACGGTTTCTGGCAAGTTGTTTTCGTTTGATTTACAAAACTTTTGCGCTGTTCCCTTGCTTTTACCCACGACTTCGGCGATTTGCCTGTGGGTGAACAACAGACGCTGATCCTGATCAGAGATTAGCTGATAACCAGAAACCTCAATGTTTCCAATCTGGAAACGAACCGCTCTCGCTTCCGTTGCCATGTCACTTTACCTTAGAATGAGCGACAAAACACTTTCCTGTACAAAATTGTACAGTAACCAAGCCCCTACTAAGGCTGATGACTGCGACGAATTTCTGTGATTTGGTCAGCCACCTCTAGAAGTTCTGGTGGCATATCGGGTCCTGTGAGAATAATATCTACTGAACTGGGGCGACTTTCCAGAAATCTCAAGACTTCACTGAGGGGGATTAAGCCGTAGTTGATGGCTAAACTCAATTCATCAAGGACAACGACAGAATATTTCCCCTCATACACCAACTGTTGAGTATGATGCCACAACTGCTTGAGGGATTTATGTTCTGCCTCATCTAACTCTGGGGTATCAATATATCGTGGCAAGTCACAGCGAATCCATTCTAAATACTGTCCCAACCGAATCGGATGCTGGTGTCCTTGACCAATACCCCCTTTGAGAAACTGAACCACCAGCACGGGTGTCCCCTGTCCAGCGATTCTCAAGCCTTGGGCAATCACATTGGTAAAAAAGCTGCGCTGGGCACTGGTAAAGACTTGTACCAGCCCTTCTAGGCTGTAGGTCAGGTGATGCGCTGAATTAAGGGTAGGAGTTTCTAACTGGGAAACCATAGTCAACTATTAAAGAGCAATGAATCTAATGGACACTGCTCAAGCTTTCCTCGATCAGTGTCTCATGGTCGCTTTAGACAGCTTTTTGGCAGAATTCGCTGTTAACCGTGTCTCGCGATCGCCTGTTTCTGCTACTATTCCACCGAATCCTTTTGGGTTGGGGATTATAGCCGTTTACAACTTAACTCAAGTCCAATAATTCTTTCCTTCTCCCCTATCCCTGCCTACATTGTCACTGTATCACAAAACCTACAAGTAATTCAAGGAACTTAACTAGAAATTCAATCGATGCAGCGAACAAGATATAGCGTATTTTTTTCAGTGGCATCCCTAATCAAACACCATATCTACAAGTCCGTCAAGAGTAAGTCCCGGAGAATGTTCATCCAGGGGGATTCGTGGCAAAATGACGGTCAGTAGCGTCAAAACCTGCCCAGATGCAAAGGATTTGTGCAACATTGATGAAAGACTTGTCCAGGCTAGGAACAGAGGAGCTATTATCGTGAGACTAGTGATTCTGGGAGGTCCAGGGTCAGGGAAAAGCACACAGGCGCGACAGTTGTGTCGCCATTTGGGGATCGTGGAGATTTCCAGTGGTAACATTTTGCGTCGTGCGATCGCGTCTCAAACCGACTTAGGTCATAAGGCGCAGCCCTACGTCGAGAAGGGAGAATTAGTCCCGGATGAAATCCTGATCGAATTCATGCGCCAGCGCCTGCTGCAACCCGACACGGCGAAAGGTTGGGTGTTAGAGGGGTATCCCCGTACCGCGTTCCAAGCCGAGGAATTGGATTTTCTGCTGGAGGACTTAAATCAGCAGCTAGATTGGGCAATTTACTTAACTGTACCCGAATCGGTGATGATGACTCGTTCCGTGGCGCGATCCCAAAACCAAGCTCAAGATAGCACCCCATCAACCAAGTCTCGTCTGGATGACCATCCCGAAATTGTCCCGCGCCGCATCGAGTTATTCTACGAGCGCACCGTTCCCATCCTGGAGTACTATGGCTATCGTCAAAAGCTGTTGACGATAAACGGCAACCAACCGTCAGAGCAAGTTCAGCAGAATATCTTGCACAAACTTGAACTGGACGATTAAAATTTTTTGAATCGGAAATAAGTAGGTTAGTGGAAATAAACCTAACACCCGACAAGTTATGTCAATAGTCCTCAAACCCTTACATAAACAAATGACGAATGACGAATGACGAATGACAATCCCCACCGTTAACTTTAATTGTTCACACCTACTTAACTACCATGTCTTGGCAACGTCCTGATCATCGCCAACCCAACCAACTGCGTCCCATCAGTTTTGTACGCGGATTCACTAAGTTTGCACCAGCTTCTGTATTAACCAAGTGTGGTGATACCCAGGTGTTGTGTAATGTCACCATTCAGCCGGGAATCCCGCGATTTCTGGAAGGAACGGGTAGTGGTTGGTTAACCGCCGAGTATCGGATGCTTCCCGGCGCCACACCCCAACGCCAAACCCGGGAATTACTCAAACTATCGGGTCGAACTCAAGAGATTCAACGGCTAATTGGACGCAGTTTAAGAGCGGCTGTAGATTTAACCGCCTTAGGAGAACGCACGGTGTTTGTGGATGCGGATGTGTTGCAAGCTGATGCAGGAACTCGCACCGCTTCGATTACTGGGGGATACGTCGCCCTAGCTGAGGCGTTAGATAAATTAGTCCAAGCTGGAGAATTAGAGCGATCGCCAATCCGTCACCAAATCGCAGCGGTTTCGGTGGGACTGTTGGCGGGTGAGCCGTTTTTGGATTTAAAGTACGAAGAAGATGTCGCCGCGCAAACGGATTTCAATATTGTCATGAACGACGAATTAAATATTATTGAAATTCAGGGGACGGCGGAAGAAGAAAGCTTTAGTCGGACTCAGCTTAATCAGTTAATTGATATGGCAGAAATAGGCATTAAGGAGTTGTTAGACGCTCAACGTCACGCCCTGAGCTAATCTGGATTTTAAGTTGAATGGCACGCTCGCCTTCTGCATGTTCGGCTCGCCAAAACCCTTGATATACCGTAGGGTGGGCATTGCCCACCAGCATTACATCCTTATAGGTTTTGCCATCCGGAAGGGATTTCCCATCTTCGCGATCGCAATTCCGTTAATGAGGATAACAATACCACAATCCCGTAGCACGGACGTGCGCCCTAACCGAAGCAACAAAACTACTGGGGTAACAAATAGAATTTAACCAGCGCGATCGCACAATCTTTTTCTCAGTATATCAATGGCAATAATCCGCCCTAGGACTAATACCAAGTTGCAGTCTAAGGTAGAATCTGTCATGCTGAGCAAAACGCAGTGAAACCCTTCACGAGAGCAGGCTCCGTGACGCTCGCGCATCTGTCCAGATTCTTCGCTTCGCTCGTCCTAGACATGATAGAACGCAACTTGGTATAACTTGGGACTAACTTGGGACAAAGTGGTTAACCAATGGGTTGGGATTGGGATTAAACCTGGGATTCGGGGGTGTTTGATGGAAGAGTAAAGCATTCAACCCGATTGTGATGAATAGGAAGCATTCTGAACTTTTGCTAAAACAGTTTGTTCGATCCACTGGATATGCTGCGCTAATAATTGAGCTAAATCATAACGCTCCAGAATCGTTTTTCGCCCTTGAACTCGCAGCGCCGCCATCCCGTTAGGATGATTCAGCACCTCTTCCACCCGTTCAGCAATGTCTTGGGGCGAAAAAAAGTTGGCTAATAAACCATTCACCCCATCCTGGATTACCTCAGTTACAGGTGCAGTGTTCGACGCCACCACTAAACACGCTGTTGATAAGGCTTCTAACATTGACCAGGATAAAACAAACGGACGGGTTAAATAAATATGAACCGCTGAGGCTTGTAATACTTGCAGATAATCGGAATAGGGAAGTAACCCGGTAAAATGTATGCGGTTGAGATCCAGGGGGAATTTTTCTAGCATGGCATCCTTATAGGTTTTGCCATCGGGAAGCGATTTCCCATAAGCGACACGATTTTCCCCCACGATAACCGCATGACAATTGGGGCGTTTTTCTTGGAGTAAGGCAATGGTTTCTATCAACTGGGGAAAGCCGCGATAGGGTTCCATTCCTCGGGCGACATAAGTGACAAGTTCATCGACGTGAGATAGGTCTAAATTTAACCTGGGTAGGACTAATTTATGTCCCGGTTTTGGTTGAAAAAAGTTCGGATCAATCCCATCATGGTGTACCGTAATTTTCTCCCGATACTCTGGGGGGAATTGTTGCTGCTGCCAATGGGTGGGAGAGAGTCCGCGATCGCAACTGTACAAATCAATCAGAATCGGCGCGTTTTTGATCCGAATCCGGGCTTCGTCGTCGGCGTTGAGGGGTTCTGCTGGATCGAAGTCCGCGTCTGAACCATGAGCGTGATAAAACCACTCGAAATAGCATAATAGTTTCGCTTTTGGGAAACTGTCTTTGATAAAGAAGGTAGAACCCCAACCGGAATGACCGTAAACCACATCGGGGATAAATCCTTGGGCTTTGAGTTGCTCACATAAACGATAAACCCCTTGCCCTTGTAGTACCGCATTTTCCAAGGGGCGGACGTAGTGATGGGTTTCTGGACGGGCTTGGCGAGACGGTGCATAGATAGCTTTAGCAACACCCGGTAATTGACCTTCTTTGCGGGTTGTGCCAAAGACGACCTGGTGACGCGGGTTTTGCGCCAAGGTAACGGCGAGGTGGCGGAATTGGGCGGGAAAGTTGGAATGCAAAAATAAGATTCGCATTAGGTGATGGTTCGTAGTCTGGGATACAGTTTTTCCCTTGTTGGCTTATTCCTAGATAACTGGGGGATCTCGTGTCCATTATCACAGATCGGGGATTCGTTCAGAGTCTAGTCTGTCGGTGATAATTAAACCTTTTCGTTTTCATGGGTTTAGATGAGAAATTTGTTGATTTACAGAACGTTACGGCAAAAAAAAGTGTGAGAATTATTCTCAATAAGCGACGAGTTTACGTTAGTTCAGCGATTTGGTAGAATTGAAAATTGGGGATTGGTGTGTCTATTTTTAAACAATTCCGGCTCAAGAGTCGCTGTCATGCCTGATTTAGCGAGAGTGATGCGCTAATTTGGCACATATAGGCGCAAAAAACTGTAGAGCTTGGATGTATGTATTTTTGTAAAAAATAGAATTTTTTTTTGACATTATTAGGTTGATATAGTATAATTATTAGCCGCTATGGAGAAGTTATACCAAATTCGCTGGTTGTAGTGGACTGACACAGCTAAAATTGTGGAATAGATTTGACGTTTAACCCTTCGACTTCGCTCAGGGTTAAACCGGGCGCACGCCATGCGCCCCTACGGTTTTGGGATGGGTATTGACTCAATTGAGATTGTCGGGTTTATTGCGGTTAGAATGAATTAACTCTTTGAACCCGTTTCAACGGGTTTTAGCTTTTAGCCCCAACTTTAGTTGAGGGTTAAGGGTTGAGGAAGTCTAGATGAGTTCCTTGAATTTGGCGTAATTCATCGGGGGTTCCGGTGAGTTTGAGTTGTCCATTTTCGAGGAGAACAATCCAATTGGCGCGGTTAATTACGCGAGGACGATGACTAATCATAATTGTGGTTTTACCCTGTCTATTAAACAGTAACTTGTCCAGAACCTCGGCTTCGCCTACGGGGTCAAGAGCGCCTGTTGATTCATCTAAAATTAGTATCGGGGGGTCAGTAACAATTGCTCTGGCGATAGCTAATCGCTGGCGTTGTCCCCCAGAAATATTCGCCCCGAATTCACCTAAAACCGTTTGATATTTATCGGGAAGTTGTGTAATAAATTCATCTGCATTGGCAATTTGACAGGCGGTGACAATTTGCTCAAAGGTGGCGTTGGGATAGCTGAAGAGGAAGTTCTCTAAAATGGAACGACTCCAGAAATGGGGTTCTTGGGGAACTAAGATGACTTGTTGTCGCAGACAATCTAGGGAGAGATCCTGGAGATTATAAATGCCAATGCGAATATTGCCCGATTGCAGGGAATAGAGACTGGCGATGAGTTTGGCTAAGGTGCTTTTACCACAGCCGGATTTGCCGATTAAAGCGGTGACTTTTCCGCCAGTAATTGTCAGGGAGAAATCGGTGAGTAGGTTAACTCGTCCGGTATGATGGAAGTTAAGATTGGTGCAGATAATATCCGCTGCTTCGGGAATTTTGGCAAAGGGTTTTTTGCTGTCATCTGGGGTTTCTGGAGTGGCGTCGATGACTTCGGTGAGGCGTTCGGTTGCGGTTTTGGCACGAGTGAATTCATCCACAAAGGTAATTGTGGTTTTGATCAAGGTGGTAAAGTTACCATTCATGCTGTTAAATGCCAGTAATTGACCGATGGTTAAGTCATCTCCAATAACTAAACGACTACCAAACCATAGTAAGGTAATACTACCGATACTGGAGACTAATCCGGAGAATACGTTATTATAAATGGCAATTTGAATCGTGCGGAATGTGACATTGGCAAGACGACCAAATCGACTTTGAAATTCCTCCCAGGCTTGGGGGGCGGCGTTGGTGGTTTTGAGGGTAAGTGCGCCTTTAAAGGTTTCGACTAAAACCCCTTGGTTTTCAGCATCGGTGACTAGAACTCGGCGGGTTTTCTGTTGTAGGGTGGGGAGGAAAATGATTGTGGAAAGGGTCATTAACACAGCAATCACCGCCGCCGCTATTGTCAGTTTCCAGCTATAGAACACCATGAAGCCCAAGGAAACCAGGGCAATGAAAAACTGGCTGGGAAGGCTGATAATCGCTTGGGAGACAAGTTGATTAATTTCGCGGATATCGCGGAGGCGGCTGACGATTTCGCCACTGCGACGGGATTCATAGTAACTTAAAGGTAATCGCAGGATTTGCCGTCCGAATTCCAGGACAAGTCCTAATTCTAAGCGTTGGGCAAAGTGGGCAATTAGATTTGATTGGACGAGTTGTAGGCTGCTTTGCACCAGGTTCATGATCATCACTGCAATCACGACTCCGGTTAGCAATTGGGTATCTCCCTGTACCAACACCTCATCAGTGAGAATTTGAATAAAGAAGGGGTAAGCTAGGGAAAGTAAACCGAGAACTAGGTTAATTAATAATGCTTCGCCGAGAATTCCTTGATAGGGTAAGACTCGCTTGAGGAAGCGGAGAAAGCCACTGGGTTTATCGCTATCATCCGGTTGGGTGAAAAAGCGACTCGCATCAGGTTGAAGTAAGAGCATTACCCCATTTATCCAACCTTGGGCGAGTTCTGATTTGGATAGATAACGGATACCGACGGCGGGATCAGCGATGATGTATTTTCTGCCCCGTTGCCCATATAATACGACCCAGTGATAGCCTTTCCAGTGAATGACGGCAGGTAAGGGGGCTTGATCTAATTGGTTAAGAATTTCTGGGGTGGCTTTGACGGAACGGGCATTAAATCCTAGGGTTTCTGCGCCTCGTTTAAGTCCCAATAATGTGGTTCCTTGTTGTCCGGTGCCCACGGCTTCTCGGATACGACTAATAGTAAAGGAACGCCCGTGGTGTTTGGTAATCGTCGCCAGACAAGCTGCACCGCAATCTTCTTCGCTGTGTTGGAGAACAGTCTGATATTTGGTCACCGCTAAGAAGGCAAAACCTTATTGTATCGTTATTGACTCTTGCCGAGCAAGCCTTATTTTCCACAACAATCCTAACCCGATAAATGTTCTTTTGAATTTTTGAAGAATTGAACTAAGTATAAATACTTGTGTTTACCCCGATTTCATTATAGTCATGGCGTACTACGCGCCATTTGACGTTTAAAGATTCTCGTGGTAGTATATCCGATGATAATGTAAATTTACTTGTCCTAGGTTAACGAAAAATGGAAGAATTTAAAGATAAAGAATTGTTTGTCGAACTTACCCCTGAAGAACTAGAAGAGTTGAAAGGGGGATTCCTATATCCATTCCCTCCCGGTGGGATTTATCCCAAGGACTTCTTTCCCTATGGAATAATTTTACCTCCTGTTTTGTTGAACGAGTTGCAAAATATACAAGACGGAACTATTCGTTTTTAAGAAGTCGTCAAGAAGTTGCCCAAAAACAACGTCGCATTTTTCGGTCAGGTGGGCATCGCCTACCTGAAAACTGACTCATGAAAAAGGCAGTGTTATAGGGAGTGCGCTCCCTAAACATTTTAGGAAGTTTTTAGTGCTTGGAGTAGCATGATTTTATGGCATCAACTGGAGAGTGTCGGAAAATTCTACACATCCACCCAACTCGAAGATGTAATCTACAATGTCTTCATTGCTACTCCTCTTCTAGTCCTCAAGAACAGGAGGAACTGGATGAGGGACTTCTCCAACAGGCAATAGCTGACGCTAGTGCAGAAGGCTATACAGTTGCTAACATTTCAGGTGGAGAACCTCTTGTTTACAAACCACTCGACAAGCTGCTGGAAAAGGCTCATCAATGTGGTATGGTAACAACCGTTACCTCAAATGGGATGCTCTTAGATGAGAAACACCTGGAGAAGCTACGTAACCGGGTGGATTTACTAGCAATTAGTCTTGACGGTGTACCTGAATTCCATAACCGAATGCGCTCTTTAGATCAAGCTTTTGAGATAATGGCATCAAGACTTGAAGGGCTTCGACAATCGGGCATTCCTTTCGGATTTATTTTTACTCTAACACGGTACAATCTTCAGGACTTAGACTGGGTAGCCAATTTCGCCATTGAACAAGGAGCGAAATTATTGCAGATTCATCCCCTTGAAGAAGTTGGACGTGCTAAGGAGCGTTTAGCGGGAGTAAGAGCAAACGAGAGCCAATCCGCCTATGCCTATCTGCAAGGGATGCGCCTGCAAAAAGCCTTTGGGGATCGTCTTTATGTGCAAGTTGATCTTGCCCACCGAGATGTGTTGCGGGCATATCCTGGTATGGTTTTTGCAGATACGTCTTTACTTGAGAATACGGAGGGCTTATTTGCTGATATTTTGTCGCCACTGATTATTGAGGCTGATGGTACAGTTGTGCCAATTCAACATGGATTTGCTCGCCAATATGCTCTGGGAAATCTGCGACAAGCGTCTCTCAAGCAACTGGCTGCTAATTGGCGTCGGGAATGCTACCCTTCCTTTTTAGAACTTTGCCGTCGGGTATTTGATGAGCTAACGGCACCGACTGAAATACCCATCACTGACTGGTATGAAGCAATCGCCTCTCACGCCGAGGAATGAGGGTAAACATTTTGGAAAAGTCGTAAAACTCTGATATTTGGTCACTGTGCAATAATCATAAATATTAGCATTAGAGCTACATTATTCATGCCTATCTTTGTTAGAATTACTACCACTCTATACTTTGTAGTGGACTGACACAACTAAAATGGTGGAAGAGATTGGCTTCGTAGTAGGGGAACCTTAGCCCTCTATAGCTATGTGTTATAGCACTCTTCGTGCTTACTACAAACAAAGCCCTATTTTAAGTGGATCACGCCAGTAATGGACTGACACAGCTAAAATGGTGGAAGAGATTTGACAGTTTGATGGGCGCACGCCGTGCGCCCCTACAATAACTAAAAAAGTATTCTAATGGCTATGGTTAAGAGTAGGAGGCTCAAGCACTAGCACCGAGGGGATATAATCAGGTTGGGCTAATCGCAACAGTTGATAACCAATCCCTGCTAACCCTGTCATCAATCCTGGTGTTTCAACGCCTAAAGGTACTCCACATAGCCAGCCATATTGATCTATACTCTGGAGAATCATCGCGCTCAAACGGTTTAAATGCTCCTGCCACTGAGGATCATTGAGGGTAAGACTGGCTTGCAGGAGTAATTCTAAATTACCCAAATCGCCGTGACACAAGGAATGATTCATCCCGAATCCTTGGGTAAGCGTGGTGTTGAGGGCGGTGTCGATTTCTGTACGAGTTTCGGTATCATTGAGATGAGGCATAGAGCGCAATCGAGCTAAGCCAATTCCGGTTGCACCATGACACCAAGCTGTCATATAATTGACTTGTCCTGGACTGCCAGAACCTACGGTAGTCTCAAATTCGCGTAGATCGGGCCAATTTCCGACGCCTGGGGAAAAGAGACTGCGTTCATAAGCGATCGCATAGAGTGCGGCTTCCTGAAATCGCTCTTCGCCTGTGACAGCAGCTAGTTTCAACAATGCCCAGGCTATACCCGCCGCACCATGGGAGAATCCAGTCAGTGGCTTTTTGCCCATACCCACTGGCTTCCAACCCATCCCCACTGCCATCTTTTGAGCGCAAGCCAACAGGTGATCGCCACATTGAATCGCTGTATCAAGTATGGGTTGAGATGGGTGAGAGTGATACAGACTCAGTAAACTGCCAATGCACCCAGCCGCACCGCCAATGATATCGAATTGCTCGTCTTTTTCTATTAATTCTGTGAGTGGATCGAGTAATCCTTCCGCCTCAGCCAATAGTTCCGGTTGCTGCCACAGTACACTTAAATGGGTGAGACTGTAGATAATTCCACCCCAGCCACTGAAACAGCCAATTGAGCGAATTAATGATTTACTTGGCTCTATTTGATGTTGAATGGAACTTAAGGCTATTCGTGCCAACTGGGTGTAGCGTTTCTCCTTTGCGATCGCGCCTAAATAAGCCAAGAATAAAGCAATTCCTGGTATCCCATCATAGAGATCCATACCTAAGGGTAACAATGTCCAGTGGCGTGCCTTAATTAAGGTTAACCCCAACCAGGTAACATCTTCCTCACCCCGCAAGGCTAAGGTTTCGATGCGATCGCCAATTCGACAAGCCGCCGCCAAAAGTTGTTCGCGAGTGACAGGAGTCTGGGTTTCCTTAAGATGATACCTTGTCCATCCTGCCCGATCTGCATCCACTGACAAGGTTGTCAGGGAAGCCTGAATAAACCACAGTTGGCGAGTTAAATCCGCTTCACTCAGTTGCTGAAGGCGGCGTTGCACCAATGCCATTCCGGATTCAGTGAAAAAATCAGTAATTTGTGAGTTGGTTAACCTCTCCCCCAGCCCCTCTCCTGCAAGGAGAGGGGAGTCTAATTCTCCTGCAAGGAGAGGGGAGTCTAATTGGGAATGGGTACTCCTCCACAAATGGCGGGAATTAGGGCGTGTGGTAAACATGGGTATATCACCCTGCGATAAATCATCCCGTTCAGCCGGAATTACTTTTGTCAGATGCGGGCGATGGGTAACCTCTTGCCAAAGGCGATCAAAAAAGCGATCGCGATCTAAGGCGTTACGCAACAAGTCGGGATGAAAACTATCCTGTAATATTAACCCATAAGTTTGGGTGGGGCGCAAGATCACCCGCACTTCATCCTCGGCAAACCGGGCTAATATACCATTGTCTGATAACAACTCGTCTCGGTGATTCAGGAGTAACTGATAAACTTCTGTAAACCCAGTTGCGATCGCGTCGGTGTAGTCGAGGACATTCACCTCAGTATGATTAAGACTAGGACGATTCTGACTTCCTGGCATCGCCTTCCGCTGTTTCGTCAACCGCATCTCATCCGTACCCATTCCCACCCAAGATGGTACAGGATTTGGTGTCATCTGCCCAGCTGCACCCCCTAAACCACTGATATCCACCCCCTCAGATTCCCGATTTGCCCATATTCGCTGCGGGAGTAATCCTACCCGTAAAACGGAGTCAACTATCCTTTTACTAGCAACAACCAGGGATTTTTGAGTATCAAACTCCTCACTTTCCGGGTGAAACAGAGATTCTAAGTCAATTAAAACTGGATCTTCGCCAACGGCGATTAAATTTTCATGATGGAAATCGGTTGCCCCTACAGCATAAAGTAATGCCAAATAGCCCCCCTGTCTTTGATAAAAACGCTCAACGGCTGCTGGGGAATTACAAGCTTGGGTATGAACAAATTCTACCCAACCGTAGGTATGGCGATTAATCACGTTTAGGGTGCGAAATGGGGGGTGATTGCCCCGTTCATTCAGCCAAGTGAGGAGTTCCTGAAAATGCACGTCTATTGCTAGAGATTTGGGCTTATAGACTATCTCAAATCCCGAACTAAACTTAGCAATTATTACCGAACGCCCGCCCCGATGTTTGTCTCCCGCACCTGTATCGAGTTGTACTAATACACCTGGATCGGCTTCTGGTGTAAATGTGGTGCAAATAGCCTCCCAATCGGCACAGAGATGTTGGATAAATTCTCGGCTAAATCTGACCCAATTATTAATACAGATAACAACTTGCCGAGCCAGAACCGGGTACTCTTGGAGTAGAGACAGAGCAATGTCGCGGTAAGCGCAGCTATTCCCCTGGAAATCGCGTAAGCGTTGTAAGAAGCTGAAAAATCGTGCTTCAGCCGTCTCGCCTTGTAATTGCCCTTGTAGACGAGCCACATTCAATTCCAGTACCATTGTGCGACTCAACCTCCACAGCAATTCTGCTGGCAGATTGGCAAATAGCAACCGGGCTACTGTGTTGGGGTCAAAGGGCAAATCTGATTGGTTCTGACTGAGGGATTCGATTCCTTTTTTAAGCCGCTCAATTCCTTGGTTGATTAGCGGCTCAATGGCGTACAAGAAACCAGCTTCTTTTTGCTCTCTCAACTCTTCTGGCGGCAGGATTACGCTAGTATCCGTGTCAGTATAATTGGCCCATCCATAGGCTAACTCCTGTAACCAATCGGGAACATCAGGTAAACGATTTTTTACCGCTTCAATTGGCTCACCGAGGAGGTAAATCAATTCATCCTCAGTCATGCCATCAATTGCTAGACGTTGAGCGAAGTATGAGTCTGTGTTGAAAGGAGGTTGGGATTGCTTACCGATTTGTGATCGGTAGCTAATCGCTCATAATAGATCAAAGCTACCTGTAGGGGCACGGCATTGCCGTGCCCCTACCATAAATGGCGTTTGTGCGTAAGTCCTGCTTTACTAAGTTGATGGCGATGATTCCTATTGTAATTCAAGACAAAATAACAGTTCAATGGAAATTCTAGATTCAGCGATTCGGGAGCAGGTTACTAACAAATATAAATATTGTATTGTACCGAAGCTCCGACTGTTAAGCGTGCAACAGGAACGTTGAGGAATTTCGCGAAAGTTTAAGAATGATTGCAATAAACAACCGTGTAGTTGTTTTATTATGAGACTGAATCCCAGTCACTCAAGGGGTTTGGGCGATTTACCTGCCTATAAAATCAGTGTTAATACCTACTCACGAAATGCGAAAAGTCTGAGACAATCAGAAACGACCTCAACCATAAACTCATCAATAACACTGCCCATTCGTCCTCAATTGGGCTTTGTGCAACCAATACAAGGGAGAAACTCGGTATGAAATTAGCTTACTGGATGTATGCAGGTCCGGCTCACATTGGCACCCTCCGCGTTGCCAGTTCGTTTAAGAATGTCCACGCGATCATGCATGCACCACTGGGCGATGATTATTTTAACGTGATGCGATCGATGCTGGAACGGGAACGAGACTACACCCCAGTCACCGCCAGCATCGTAGATCGACACGTTTTAGCACGGGGTTCTCAGGAAAAAGTGGTGGATAATATCATCCGTAAGGATAAGGAAGTCACCCCAGATCTGATTGTATTGACCCCCACCTGCACCTCCAGCATTCTCCAAGAAGATTTGGCTAACTTCGTGGAACGCGCTGAACTTGAAGCCAATAGCGATGTGATGCTGGCAGATGTGAACCACTACCGGGTTAATGAACTGCAAGCTGCCGATCGCACTTTAGAACAAATTGTCCAATTTTACCTGAAGAAAGCGAACAAGAAAGGGGAATTACCAGAAGGGAAGACGGAAAAACCCTCAGTGAACATCATTGGCATTTCCACCCTCGGCTTCCACAATCAGCATGACTGCACCGAATTGAAGCGGTTAATGGCTGACTTAGGGATTGAAGTGAACGAGGTAATCCCAGAAGGCGCTTCGGTTCACAATCTCAAGAATTTGCCCCGCGCTTGGTTTAATTTAGTGCCTTATCGGGAAATCGGCATGATGGCGGCGCGTTACCTAGAAGCAGAGTTCGATATGCCTTATGTGGATATCACGCCGATGGGGGTAGTGGAAACAGCGCGGTGTATCCGTAAGATTCAGCAGGTACTCAATCAGCAAGGTGCTGATGTCAATTACGAGGAGTTTATTGATAATCAGACGCTGTATGTGTCCCAAGCCGCTTGGTTCTCCCGTTCCATTGACTGTCAGAATTTGACTGGGAAGAAAGCCGTTGTCTTTGGTGACAATACCCACGCCGCCGCAATGACCAAGATTTTGGCACGGGAGATGGGGATTCATGTGGTGCTAGCGGGAACCTACTGCAAGTACGACGCGGACTGGTTTAAGGAACAGGTGAGCGAGTACTGTGACGAGATCCTAATTAGTGAGGATAACGGCGAAATTGGGGATGCGATCGCGCGGATTGAACCCTCGGCTATTTTTGGCACTCAGATGGAACGCCATGTAGGTAAGCGGTTGGATATCCCCTGTGGTGTGATTGCTGCACCAATTCACATCCAAGACTTCCCCATTGGTTATAAACCATTCATGGGTTACGAGGGGACAAATCAAATGGCTGATTTAGTGTACAATTCCTTTACCTTGGGAATGGAAGATCACCTGTTGGAAATCTTCGGTGGTCATGATACAAAGGAAGTAATTACTAAAGGGATTTCCGCTGGTTCTGATTTGAATTGGAATAAAGAAGCACAAACTGAATTGAATAAAGTTCCAGGTTTCGTGCGCGGTAAAGTGAAGCGAAATACAGAGAAATTTGCCCGGGAACGAGGGTTTAGTGAAATTACCCTTGAGGTGATGTACGCCGCCAAAGAATCTGTCGGCGCGTAAGATATACCTATTGGGTTTAAGTCCAGACACCTAAATCTGTAGAGACGTTGCATGCAACGTCTCTACTCGTTCTGGAGGTTAAGATTAATTGTTGTTATGGAATTGCGTCTCCTCCAGACAAAGATAAAATTGTATTGATAAACGCCTTTAATTCAGAACACGCTTCAATAGCATCCATAATATCGTTTTGCTCTGTACGAGTTTGAGACTATTGTGCTTCCCAGTCGCGATGGTCAAGATATGATTGTGATTAGTCTGGCGAAAGGAAGTGGCAATGAGGCGGCGTATCGACAGGCGTTTGAGCGAATTCGGGAAACGTTGCAACTCTTGCGGTAGTAGGATGTCCCGTGGGTTCGAGTTCTTACGTTTCAGGGTATGTGGCGCAATGAAGGGATATAAGTTTTGATCTTGTAGGGGCGGGTTTCACTACTATCTTTTCGGTTGCACCCATAAGTAACTAAACCCGCCCCTACGCAGGTTTCTATGCTTCAGGTGAAAAGTCAGGTTCGAGTTGTGCGATCGCACTGTCTATAATTAGAGTTAGCTCCTCTAAGGTTTGTGCCATGTCCGTAACAGACTTACTACCAACACTGCAAAAACTATCTCGTGCTGATAAGTTTCGGCTTATGGAATTCTTAGTTGCAGAGCTAGCTCAAGAAGAAACTGATGGGTTACAGTCTAGTCAAACTTATCCCGTTTGGTCTCCCTATGATGCGTTTGAGGCGGCGGATACTATGCTCAAAGCACTGGAAGCACAAAAGAGTAATGACCATGCAGAATGCTGAACGATACTCGTTCACCGTAGCTGATCCTACATTTGGTGCGGCGAGTCTTCGACCCTATTTGCCCATTACCCTGACATATCAAGGAAAATCGATTACATCTTCGGGCTTGCTTGACACGGGAGCAGCGGTTAACGTACTACCCCATGAGCTAGGTATTGAGTTGGGTGCAGTTTGGGAGCAAGCGACAACGCCACTACAGTTAACAGGTAATCTCGCTCGATTTGAGGCTCGTGTCCTAATTATGTCAGCGGTAGTCGCCCAATTTAATCCTGTGCAGTTGGTGTTTGCATGGACTCAAGCCTCTGGTATTCCCTTGTTGTTAGGACAAGCCAATTTTTTTCTGGAATTTGATGTTTGTTTCTATCGCTCTCAATCTGCTTTTGAGATACGACCGAAAGACTCTTCAGCGTAAGGATGTCGTGCTTGCTTGGTCTGTTTGAGTATTTGCGATCGCACTCTCTATTCACCTCCTGACTTTATCTTGAAATTATCTCCATAGCCTTGTATGTCAACCTCACAACAATCAGCTCCTTCGCAGCAAAAAGCAATTAGCTTATACTTTAATTCGCTAAAAAACCTGAGAGACTTTAGTATTAATTTTAAACCCAAAAGATTAACAGCAATTTTAGGACCTAATGGGTGTGGAAAGTCTACAATTTTACATACCTTAGCTTGCTGCTATCAGCCAATTGATGAAAGTAAAAGTATAAATTATAAGTTTAGTTATTTTTTTCCGCCAACCACTGACTTCAATTGGCAAGGAAGTAATTTGATAGACCTTGCTTTTGATCACCTTGTTGTAGGAATAGCCGTTAGCTGTCATAAGACATCATGTAGAGACTAATCTGGCACATCTGACTAGCAAATTTTACCTTAATCCTTGTTCACGCAAGATTTGATCCATCCAAGCAGCATCAGCTTCTGATAGAGAAGGTTTGGGTTCTGTGTGATAATTGATTGCTAGATCATAACTACCTTGATCATAGAGGCGATGCAGCAACTCTTGTAAATTAATCAGAGGTTCTGTATCTTCTAGTTTTAAGGGTAACGGAAATACAGGAATTTCTTGTTGCAAGTTGAACCCATACAAGTCAGCTTGGGGACGTTCAGATGAGCGACTGACGAGAATCCGATAATGGCTAGTGAGAGATTGCCCATTCATGGGTAGGGCTTTTCCTTGACGAAGTAAGTCAATTTCAATTAAATTAGTGCGGCTATCTAAAAGTTTTTGCCGTTTGCTTTCATATTTTATTCGACCTTCTCCAGAACGTTTATTCTTAGGGGAAATAATTTCAATAACAGTAATCACATCTCCCGTTTCCACTTGACGCACTTCTAAATACCATTCCCTAACTGTCTCAGTCATGGGAAGAGTAACTTTCTTGGGTTTCACCGCCGGAGTCGCGACGGCAATATTAGCTGAATTTTGCTCAGGGGTTGAAGTTTGAGAAGATTGCACAACCACATCATCAGGGATTCCCACTAACAGCGAATCCTCCCCCTTCGCGTCGTAAACTCTTTCCTCAATCGCCACCCGATACTTGGGGCGAAGTTGCGGGTTCAGGGTTTGGGCGATGAGAAGCGTCAGCCATTTGTGAACCTGCGACCAAATTTCTGGTTGTTCGAGATAGGGATTCATCCCAGGAAACGGTGAGGGCATGAGATTGCTGGGGTGTGAGGCTGTATAGTTATAGGTTAGCGCTATTTATACCTGTAGGGGCGCACTGCGCCCGGAAAAAGCGATATGCGCCCAAAAAACCTGCAAACTCCATTCCACCAATTGTAAATTTTATGTAGGGTGGGCAAGAGTTATCAACCTTGAAAGCCTTATATTATCGTTTGTTGCTATTGCCCACCAAATGGTAAGTTGAGATTTATTACCAGGGCTGCAAGATTTGGGGTATACGCCCTTTGTGAATCGTAGGGTAGCAGCAATATTCGCCTTCTTAATCTATCGGATAAAACCAGAAAGTATAACCTGGGGAAGGTGGGCAAGTGCGATAAAGTTGGGAAAGTCAACGCTAGAGTTAATTAACCTTGCCCACCCTACAGTTTTTTGTTATCTCTATTACTAACATTCTCTACTGAATTAAAATTACAGCCTCTTGTGCCTTCGCATTGAGCGCTTTCTTCAAGTCTCGCCCCACCTTATTAATTAATTCATCAAACGCCTCCTGATTTTCCATTAATTGTTCCCGAAACACCTTCTCTAACTCCGGTTTCATTTGTTCGCACGTTGAGTTAATCTTATTATCATTCAACAGAAATTGACGACTCCAACTGGGAATATCTAACTTGGTCTTAATCGCTTCCTGGGTTTTGCTGCGCGTAATTTCTACACCAGCCGCCAGTACCGAAATCCCATAAATGGCTAAAAGGGGCCAAGCCAAATGTCCGGTTAAAATCAAGGCAATAATCCCCCCAACCGTTCCCCCGCCAATCACGATATTGACAATTAGTAACACCGTATCCGCCAAGATAGCATCGCCCACGGATATTTCGGGGTTCACCACATCCGGATCAATCCCTTCCTCAAATCGTAAACTGCTTCGGGGTATCTGATATTTTTGACAAATCGGGTCAGTTTCTACCGACAATTCGGGTTGAATCTTGCTGTTAAACCAGGTAATTGATTGATTTTTGACAATCTGTCGTGCGGATTCAGTGCCATTCTTCCCCAGAGAATCATGTTTAATCCACGCCTGCGCCTGCTGCTTCATCCGAGTTTCCAAGTCACCTAACGTCCGGATTTTATTCATGCGCCAGTCTTGTAAACTGGGTTTAACGGCGTTGTCAATTAACCCCTGAGATAGCGGTTTAATCAGCAGTTCAATTAACTCAGGAATATGTCGTTCAATAATCGATTTTAGTTTCTGAGAATCAAACCGTTGATCCACTTCTTTTTTAAACGCTTCCGCCCGTAAATCCCAGCGTCCAACTCGTGCTAATCCTAGGGCGATACACCGTTCCGGTTCGGGATCAGGACGCACCTGGGTGGCGGGTTCGGGGAAAATTTCTTCACAAATCTGACGGGTAAATTGCATCCGTGATGCTCCCCCTGTCATTAATATCACTTTTGGGATTATCTTTTGTTTGGCGAGGGTTTCTTTTGCCTCAATGACTGACTCTCGAAAGGATTCAATCCAACTTTTCCCCTCTAATTCCGTTAACGGTTGGTTTAATATCTCTGTCATGACGGCTTTGTTGACTTGGGGGATAAAATAAATCTGTTCGTTAATCGATTCAAAGCCACGGGCAAAGGATTGGGGATGGTTGTAGAGTTGTTCGTTAGAAAAATAATCTTCCTTGGCTTTACGGCTAGCCAACAGACAACGGGATTTATGATGGGGATATTCTTCAAACACCCAGTTTAATAAGGCGGTATCTTCATAGTTCGCCACGGTGCGATCAAAAATTGCTCGGTCAATTAGGAAAGCACCTAGGGTATTACTACCAAAATCCAGGGGAATTTCATGTAAACTCTTGACTAACGTAAAATCGGTTGTGGACGAGCCAATATCAATAATCAGTACCGCCGATTTGAGCTTATCATAGTCCAGCTTACCCCCTTCCTTCGCCTGCATAAACGCCGCCCGTGATTCGGGAACTACGCTGAGGCGGGGAATTCCAGCTGCTTTACAGATGGTTTGGTACTCTTGGCGATCGCGCTTTGACCAGCCGGATGGACAACCGACGAAAAAATGGCTCTTTTCTTCCCCTTCCAGTTGCTTGCTTTTTTGCAAAAGACTGTAATAGGTTTCCAGAAAATAGCGGATGGTTTTGCGGTAATCTAGATCTGCATTCGGTTTTTGTTTAAAGGCAATATCCAGTTGAGTTACACCCACTTGAATTAAAGCCTGTTCCCCCACCAAATAACCCAGATCCGGATGCCAGCCTAAGGCGGTAATTTGCACTTTCTTATTATTCACCTCCAGCATTTCTGGTGGATCAATGCTCTCCACTAGCGCTTTAGCCACGGCTGTTTCACCGTGTCCTAAATCAAATCCAATTGTTTCTAAAACGTGCATATTATCTGGAATAATAGGAGATAATGGGGACCTGTTTAGGGGTGAAATGCTTTCGTTGTGTTCAGAGTTGGTCAAGGAAACTACATCATTCATAATTGATTATTTATTAACGTCTCGGTTCAATTACCCGTCCCCGCCGCAATAAGCGATCGCCTTTCACTAAAGCGGGCGCGATTGTAATATACTCGTTAGCATTGGGGTTGATACTTGGCTCAAAGTCAAAATACTCCCGATGACTCTTGACATCATCCGGTTGATAGAGTTTGGCTTCAATACCCTGCTCGATCAAAATTTGGGGTATAAGTTTAGTCAGTTCTAGCGCCATCTGAGGCTTTTCTAGAAAAGATGCGCCTATCAACCGTTGTAGCAGATTTAATAGTTCGGGTTGTTCCTCAATTGCATTCGCCTCGACGGTTTTCTTCCCATCTTGGGCTTGAGCAACGGCTAAATCAATGGTGTTGAGAGCTTCTGCTATATTGTCTAACAAGACTTGACTATCGATTCGCAGGGTAAGCTGAGAGGCGGTTGATTCAGGTGTGTCTGTGGGGTTTTCTAGAGAACTTTTATCCAGTTGAGAGACAACCTCAAGCCCAACCAACAAAGCCATCAGCAAAATATCTAACCACGCCCCAGGCGCATCGGAACTCAAGTTGAACAGTGAATCCAAGATACCGATACAGAGAAGTCCCTGGAGAACTTTAAGAATCAGGCGTTTGGGAGACAATTGTCGCCCTAGTTTAGCCTCAGACTCCGGTTCAGGGGTGGTAAACTGCATCGGGTGGGTAGGATTCGCTGCGGCTAGCGTCGCCACAGACTGGCGCAGTGCATCCAGGAAAAAAGCCGCCAGACGCACTTGAGAGACACTCAGTCCCCCAATGTAACTGCTTTCCAGAGTATTGAGTTGGTTTTGCACCAGCATCACCACCTGTTCTGGATTCGTGGTTTTATCGATCGCGCCTTGCAGTTCCTGTCGTTGTTTGCTAAAAAGCGTTAGTAATGTGGTCATCGCCTATATTGAGACTGTCGCACTGCTCCTAAGAGATACCCTATAGCAGTTCTTAGTTGTGTGGAATACATTCCTAAGCTTATCGTTGATGGTTCATCCTCGGTCAACCTCTGGCTTTGAAGTCATTCCAACAACAGTGTAGAGACGTAGCATGCTACGTCTCTACATAGAACCAAAGGTAATCAAAAAGGAATGTAATTGACTAACCTCGCCGTGACTGTTGTTTCTTAAACAAAGCGCCAAATCCCAAAGCCAGCCCTGAGCCCAGAATCGTCAGGGGTTCCGGTACCGCATCATAAGCGTGGTTGTCGCTTTCAAAGGCGAGGGTTTCATCATCACCCAGTTGAGTCAGCACGACTTTATCAAACCATTGCTCTGATCCCTCAGCCGAGAAATTCATATAGGGATTGTTAGACTCTTCCGTTTGATTATCCCCCCCAACGCCAGGACCCACTCCCAAACTGACAAAATTATCGGGTGTAAACCGAGCTAAACGGGTATTACCTCGGAAAAATTCAATTTGATTACTCGAATCCATAGAACCCCAGTGCATTCCCCAATAGTTGGATGGTTTGGGTAACTGAATCGAGACTTGGTTAATGTCTCCATCATCCTGAGAATTTGTTGGTAGTGACAAGTAAGCTGACGTGTTATTTTGAGTCACACTGGAAAAAGGAACTGCTCCTTTGGTTGGTACGAGTGCGCCACCGTTGTTAATCACTAATGCGTCGTCTGGAGAGTAGGTTGCTCCTTTTTGATTAACTGCACCAACCTTGGTTAAGTCAAGGTCAGGCGCATCATTGAAATCGATAACCACAGCACCGGGTCTACTGGTAGTCAGTCCCTCACTTCCGGCTGAGCTACCTTTGAGTTCACCGCCCGTGGTAATCGTAAACCCACTGAGGTAAATAACCCCGATCATAGCCGTTGCTGTAGCTGCTACGGTAGTGATGATTGATGCATCCTTATTCATTGTCATCGGTTTATCAAGCTCATCTAATCTTTAATAAAGAGAACTTTATATGTTTCTCTAGGTAGATGTTAATTTAATATAGCTGGATTTTAGGTGAAGCTTCAGTGAAGATAGCAGAATTAATAGCAGTGTTTATATAAAGATTTAGTAAAAGGAGAATTACTATTGGTTTGGCGAAGTCGGGGGTCTGAAGAAAACTCTGATGTTTATCAATCCGTTTCAGGACTCCGCGCAAAATTATAGAGACGTGCCATGGCACGTCTCTACACAGAAGTAAAGGTTATGAGATCAGGAGTGAATTAACTAACGTCGCCGTGACTGTTGTTTTTTGAAGATAGCGCCAAATCCTAAAGCCAAGCCGGAACCTAGAATGGTGAGAGGTTCGGGAACTGGACGATAAGCGTGGTTGTCGCTTTCAAAGGCAATATTATTATTGTTACCCAGTTGAGTCAGTCTTACTCCGTTAAACCATTCTCCTGAGTTATCAGAAAAGAAATTAACGTAGGGATTCGCTCTTGCAAGTCCTTGGTTATCAGGACCGCCTCCGGCTTCTACATCTAGACCCAAAGCTGTTAAATTATCTGGGGTAAAAGTTGCTAAGACTGTACCATCTCGCAAAAATTCAATTTGGTTAGCTGGGCTATTGGCACTTGCATCGTCCATTGAACCCCAGTGTAAACCCCAGTAGTTTGACAGTGTAGGTAACGTAATGGTAACTTGGCTTACACCATTGTTATTATTTGTAGGAAGTGAAAGATAGGCTGAAGTGTTGTTAGTGGTGCCGCTAGGTGTACCGGAATAGGGAATAGCACCTGTTTGACTAACAAAAGCGCCACCGTTATTGATGACTAAGGCATTTCCCGGAGAGTAAGTAGCGCCCTTTTGATCTATTTGATCAACTGTCGTAAACGGAGAGTCAACAGCTTCGTTGAAAGTGATGACTCTTGCGTTAGATACATTAGTGGTTAGTCCTTCAATTCCAGCAGGACTACCTTTAGCTATACCGCCCGTTGTAATCGTAAAAGCACTAGCGGGATTAACACTTAATGTAGTAGCAGCTATTGCTCCTACTGTAGCAGCTATCGATAATTGTTGAGTAGACTTTATAAATCTTTGACTCATCATAAATTTCTCTTGAAGTAGATGTAAATTTGTCTCTCTATATAGATATTAGTATGATAAAGCTTTAAGTCTATGAAGTTGTGGTAAAGATGTAGCCCCAAAACTCAGTATTTATATAAAGTTTTTATGAAGAATCGACAAATGTTCTCAAAACTTCACCACGAACCCCCACCCCGAAAACGGCTCAAAACCAGGAAAATCAAGCGTTGCAGAGAATTAAACGTCAGATCAAGTCACCCTTTCCTCAGTGATGGGCGTAGGTAATTACCGAGGGGTTGGGCAACTGGGGCGATTAGCACAAGCAAAATCCCCGATTTTCCTGAGAATTCGGGGATCTTGTTCGTTTAACTTAAGAAACAACCACCGAATCACGACGCTTATCGGAATGGCGGATACGTCTCATCACCCAGAACCACCCCCCTCGCAGTAAACCCGCCATCGTTTGGGGGGAAAGACTTGCCCAACTATTAATCCCCACACAGATACAAGCTAAACCTAATAAGATAAACGTGGGTGCCATCACCACCCCAATCATCAACCATGTCCAAACATGGAGAACCATCACCCCAGCCGGAATATAAGCAAATGCAGCCGCTAACCGCACCTGACGTTGAGGGCGCTGGAGTCCCGTCAAAATCATCGTCTGTAACGTAAGTAGTAAGTTAAGGGGAACTAACCCCCCACAAATCGCCACACAATGGGCGCGGGAGAATTCAAGTAGGGACGTAGGATCAAACATGGAAATATTGCAATAGGTACTTTTGCTAGTCTAGCCTGCTAGCCCTGAAGATACCTGTCCACAAAGGCGGACTTATGTCTCCCAATTACAAAGCTTTTACAATCCAATAGCTAAAAAAATGGAATAAACCAAAGTACAGTTGTACAATATGACGGTTGTATTGGGCAATACAGGCATTGATCGAGCGCTATACCTTGCCTGAAATGGGCGAACTCTGGACGGATACCTATAAATTCAAAACCTGGCTACAGGTGGAAATTGCGGTTTGTGAAGCAAAAGCGGAATTGGGTGATATTCCGGCGGATGCGGTTGCGGAAATTAAGGCGAAGGCAAATTTTGATGTCGATCGCATCTTGGAAATTGAGGCTCAAGTCCGTCATGATATGATCGCATTCCTGACGAATGTGAATGAGTATGTGGGGGATGTGGGGCGCTACATCCACTTGGGATTAACCAGTTCTGATGTTTTAGATACGGCGTTGGCATTACAACTGGTTGCCAGTCTGAATCTGATTGTGGAATCCTTAGAGCAACTGATTCAAGCGATTCGCTATCAGGCGCAACAACATCGCTACACGGTGATGATTGGGCGATCGCACGGAATTCATGCGGAACCAATTACCTTTGGCTTTAAGCTGGCTGGGTGGTTGGCGGAAATCCTGCGACATCGCGATCGCTTGGTGAATTTGCGTCAACATATTGCTGTGGGGAAGATTTCCGGTGCAGTGGGAACCTACGCCAATACTGACCCCCGTGTGGAAGCGATCGCGACTCAGAAGCTGGGACTTGATCCCGATATGGCATCAACTCAGGTGATTTCCCGCGATCGTCATGGTGAATTTGTCCAGCAGTTGGCACTGTTAGGGGCTTCCCTGGAACGCTTTGCAGTAGAAATTCGCAACTTACAACGCACCGATGTCTTAGAAGTTGAAGAATTCTTCGCCAAAGGACAAAAAGGTTCTTCTGCCATGCCCCATAAGCGTAACCCGATTCGGTCTGAACGCCTAAGTGGAATGGCGCGGATTCTCCGGGGTCATGCTGTCGCCGCATTGGAGAATATCGCACTATGGCACGAACGCGATATTTCTCACTCCTCTGTGGAACGGGTTATCTTGCCAGACACTTGCATTTTGACCCATTTTATGCTTCATGAAATGACTCATTTAGTCAAACACCTATTGGTGTACCCAGAAAACATGAAGCGGAATCTCAATCGCTATGGAGGGGTCATCTTTAGTCAACGAGTCATGTTAACCCTCGTAGAAAAGGGAACCAGTCGAGAAGACGCCTACAGTATTGTCCAGTCTTGCGCTCATCAGGCATGGAATCAACCTGGGGGAAATTTTCGGGAACTCATCGCCCAAGATTCTCGTGTTCAGAGTCAGCTAACACCCGATGAAATTGAGGACTGTTTTAATCCCCAACATCATTTTCGCCATCTCGACGAGGTTTATCAACGTTTAGGCATTTAAGAAAGGTGATGGAGTATGGTAGTTCAGGAAACCTTAAAAAGTTGGCAAGAACTCTTAGAAATTGCCCAACCAAAAACATCGGTAAAATGGGAGTGTTAAGTATTGCGTAGGGGCGGGTTTAGACGGTATTTGTTTCTTTGTGGATGATAACATTTGTTCAAAACCCGCCCTCTTGTACTGTTCCCTATTCCCGGTTTCCTGTTCCCTGTTTATGAATCATGAACACGATTCAAACGCAGCCGAAAATATTGACAATACAAATCGCACCGAGGCGTCACCTCATTCCCTTGCAGATTCACCAATCCCATACTATGTAACTTAAATCCTTGCATCGGTTCCAATTGTATCGGATAATCAGCCGTAACCACTTTCTTTAAGGCTGTAGCCAACTCAGGATGTTGGGATAAATTCCACATAAGTCGCCGCAAATGATCGCCATACAATCCAGCATCCGTTGGCGCTGTCGCTAACAGTTGTGCTAACGTAATCTCTTGACGTGCGATCGCGTACAGCGCTAGTCGGACTAAATAGGGATGACCCCCCACCATTGCCATTAGTTGTTCCACCTGATTCGATTCCCAGCCTAATCCGTGACGCTGGGCTAAATCTTGAACTTGTTCGGCTGCAAATTCCGGTAAATCAATCGGTAATCCCACATTAAAGGGAGACTGATTAATATCCATGGGAATATAAGCTTCCGTTGAATGCACCACGACTAATCGCAATTTACGCCATATTTCTCTATTTTTCGCCTCTTCATGCCACGATCGCAACAAGCCCAAAAAATCTGCCGCGAGTTCAGGATAATGAAACACCCGATCCACTTCATCTAACCCTAACACCAACGGTGTGGCAATCGTTGCCAATAAATACCGCTCAAAATAGGACTTACAACTCACCTTACTGCCAAACATTTTACTCCAATACTTATCCAAGCGATCGGGTAATTCTAGTTCGAGGGTAATCACCGCACAAAACCACTGCAAAAAGCGATCTAAATTCGTAAAAACATTACTATCCGCTAGTTGAAAACTTAACGGAACGGTGGCATAATTAAGCTGAGTTCCCCGATGTAAAATCCGTGCCATTAACGAGGTTTTGCCCATTTGTCGCGGCGCTTTAATTCGGATCAAGGAACCGGGTTTAGCCACCGCTTCATAGCAACGCTGTTCAACACCAGGGCGTTCCACATAAAACGCCGAGGCTAATTCGACTTGTCCTCGGGGTAATTCCGGTTCAGCGACAGGTTGAGGCGGATGATTAGGGGTGAGGGAATAGGCACTGGGAAACGTTGCGGATTTTGGATTGCCTTCTGGGGTAACGGTTGGTTGATCAGTACAAAGCCAATCCCGAACTGAGTTTAACACAACCGGCGTATCTTCAGGCGATCGCCATTCCTGCTGAGACACGCCTTGGAGATAACCGCGTAAGTCATGGTTGAGTAATGTCCACGGGCAATTAATCCGAATCGCCAAAATATCGGGTTTCCCCTCTGGATGTTGATCTCGTCGCCGTTTTGCCCATTGTACCTCTTCGGTTACCATCTCACTGGACGCCGCCAGAGGGGATAATAATAACACCACGCGATCGCAACGGTTTAATTCGGCGTAGATTTGCTGCAATCCCTGAGTTGCCATGCGGAGACTACTATTGGCAATGAACACCTGACACCCTTGGGCAGTTAACGCCGTTTCTAATTGTATAGCAAGGCTTTTATCGGGGTCATTTCCGCAATGATAACTCAGGATAACCTGAGGCTGATTGGTCGCCGCCAGAGTATCCCCTGGGATTAAATTGGGTAAATTATGGGCAATGGCAGTAATTAACTTAGAACGGTGAGATGATCCTTTATCTTCGTCATTGTTTAGGGCAAATATATGACAGATATTCTGGATATGTTTTCGCACCGTTCCTTGAGAAATACAGAGTGCCGCCGCAATTTCACTATCATTTTTCCCGGCGACAAATTTCTGTAAAACTTCCTTTTGTCGCTGGGTAAGTTTGGTAAATGCGTTGGTGAACTCTTGCTGTTCCATTACCCTGAAGTAATAGGTTAATTGTCGGGACAGGTTTAGCCACAATCGTAGGGGCGGGTTTAGCCACTAAAACGACTTGTCACTAGTGACATACTCCCACATCAAATCAAAAAGATTATGATGTGGGCTTCTCAGCGACTCCACCTATTGGGACGGGACATTAACTGAGCTTTATTAACGGCACGGGATGCCCCACCGCGCCGGAACAATACAAAAATGTTCAACACCAATGTAGCTGCTGAAATTTTACCCGTCCACAGATGCGACTACGTGTAGCCTGTTTCTGGACGGAACCCGCTATGCCAGGTTGTCTTGGTTCAATATACAGGAAGCGATTAGCTTTATTTGATTAACCTGTATCTTACTAAGGTAGTATATTCAAGCTGTATTGACCGCCTATCCAT
>NZ_JAVKBY010000258.1:0-22902 GCF_040222985.1 Coleofasciculus sp. F4-SAH-05 | reverse complement strand
CGGTGCAAAGTTTTGACCGTCACACCTAGTAGAGTAGCTGCTTCTTGGGGGGTTAAACTAGACATTGCCTAATTATATCATAGAAAATGTCCAGTTATGTCAATAATTGTCTAGATATTTACGGACTGTTAGTTAACCCCTCTTTTGACCTGGAGCGTTTCCCGATAAAATTATCGAATTCACCCCTAACTCCCGAACGGGAAAAATAATTGCCATTTCAGTGTTGACAAAGGCAGTGGTTTTGTGGGAGGATTACTTCATAATGGGAAAATGTGCCTGCCTATAGGGTCTATTTTCATCCTGATTCAACACCACTATAGGGGGAGGGTGAAATCAAGATTAGAGTCGTTAAGATTATCATTGACCCACTGGCGACTAGAGTAGAAAAATACGGATGAGTCGTTGGATAGTGTCGGATGGATGCGCTCGTTGTTTGGGGGGTTGCTAATGCGGTTGGGTTCGTCTTTGGGGATGTCCTCAAGGAGTTGGCGAAGGGAACCTTAGAGGATTATACAAAAGATTTCTTCAAAGATCGCATTAAAGCCTTACCGGAACGCTTCAACAAAGAACCTCTGGTGAAAGCCATGGGTAAAGCGCTGAAGGAATTCTTGCAACTGGTACAGGAGGAGTTAGAAACCTGGGGGTTGAGTCAGGAGGAATTGAAACCTTATCAGGGGGAGTTAAAGACATTTATTCATAATAAGGCGGTTAAGGAGGAGTTAAGTCAAGCCTTTGCCGAGGGGTGTCGTTCTCTGGATGGGTATACCTTAGCCCAAACCTGGGAAACCTTGCAATTGCAGCCATTACCACCGGAATTTGATTGGCAAGCGATTACTCAGCAGTATCTCCGGCGAGTGAAAGCAATCTGTCGAGAGTCTGATGAATTAAGAATGATTCTCGATTCCCAGAACCTAGAAGCCATTCGAGACAATACTGACGCGATCGCAGGTATTATCCCAGATTTTGACCTACGCCAATATCGGGAAAGCCTACAAGAGTTCTATGGCTATCTCAAATTAGAAACCTTAGATCCCGGTAGTTACAAGTACCCGATGCGATTGTGGCAGGTGTTTGTCCCTCAAATGGTGCGGGAAGCCATGCCGCTTTATGATATTCCTAGAGATTATCTGAAACGGTTACAAGATGTCAATCAGTTAGATGAACAGATTTCCCCGGAAGAATTGGAACAGTATCGGGAAACCTACTACCGACAGCCGATTCGTTCGGTATTAGACATACTCCATCAACCCAATTACCCCTACATCGTTATTTTAGGTGATCCAGGTTCCGGGAAATCCACATTAGCCCAATATGTGGCGCTAGATTGGGCAGAGAAACCGACCCAGACGATTCCTCTACTGATAGAATTACGGAATTATGCCCGCGATCGCACGTTACCGAAAACCTTCTTGGAGTTTATCCATCAGGGGGCGGCGGCGATTTGTCATCTGAATCAACATCGCTTAGATGAAGTCTTAGAAGCCGGGGATGCATTTGTCTTATTTGATGGTTTAGATGAGATATTTGACCCCGTTGCTAGAGATACGCTAATTACCGAGATTATCCGCTTTACGAATCAATATCCCCAAGTTCGAGTCATGGTAACCTCTCGGATTATTGGGTATAAAGCCCAACGGTTACGGGATGCCCAGTTTCGTCATTTTACCTTACAGGATTTTGAAGCCGAGCAAATTCAGGCATTTGTACAGAAATGGCATGATTTAGCCTTTGGCAATCAACCGGATAAACCCCGACTGCAAAACCGTTTACAACGGGCAATTAATGAGTCACCCGCGATTCGGGAATTAGCCGGAAATCCATTATTATTAACCATGATGGCAATCTTAAATCGCAACCGAGAATTGCCACGGGAACGGGCAGAACTTTACGATGAAGCATCGCGGGTTCTCCTCCATGAATGGGATATTGAGAAAGGATTACCCCCCGATGAAAAACTGTCCCCCGACACGATTACTCGCAAAGAAAAACAGGCGATGTTGCGGCGAGTGGCGTATCAGATGCAAGCCGCACCTCAAGGGTTAGCCGGGAATTTAATTAATGTGGATGAGTTGGAACGGATTTTGGCGGGATATTTAGAGACGCTACAAGACGTAGAAAAACCGCGAACGGTGTCTCGGTTAATTATTAAGCAGTTACGGGAACGAAATTTTATTTTATGTTTTTCTGGTGCTGATTGTTATTCCTTTGTCCATCGCACGTTTCTGGAGTTTTTCTGTGCGTGGGAGTTTGTCTGGCAATTTAAAGAGAAACAATCGCTTTCCATAGAGGAACTTAAGACGGAGGTATTTGGCAAACATTGGCAGGAGGAGAGTTGGCATGAGGTACTGCGGTTAATTGCGGCGATGATTGATGAGCAGTTTGTTGGGGAAATTATTGATTATTTAATTAGGCAGAATGGTAAAACGGCTAAATTTAGGAATTTATTTTTAGCGGCTAAATGTCTCACAGAAGTCAGAAGTCGTTCCCAGATTAGTGAAACGGCAACTCAACTACTCAATCTGTTCAAAAAATTAAGCCAGTGGGGAAATTACAAACAGCTTAGTCAAAAACAATTTAGCGTAATCACTGATATTAGGACTCAATCGATAGCGATGATTGCATCAACTTGGAAAGAGGACAGCAAAACTTTACCTTGGTTGGTATCTCGTCTGGCTCAAAATGACGTTCTTTCTGTACGCCAAGTCATTCTACAGGAAATCGTTAAGGGTTGGAAAGAGCATCCTGATACATTTCGGCTTTTAAGACATTGCGCTCAGTCTCATAAGAATTCGGATGTGCGACTGGCTATTCTACAGGAGATCGTTAAGGGTTGGAAAGAGCATCCTGCTACCTTACCTTGGCTTAAATCTTGCGTCTATTCCGATAAGTCTTCCAGGGTGAGAGAGATAGTGTTGAAAGAGTTAATTCAAAATTGGCATTTATCTGAATTAGCTCGTGGTGGCAAGGATAATTTTGAGCCTTTAACTTTTCTCAAAGCATTTGCTCAGTCTCATGGTCATGCAATCGTGCGAAAACTAGCTCTACAAAAGTTAGTCCATGATTATAAAAATGACTTAAATACCTCAAGTTTTCTCAAAACCTGCGCTCGTTCTGATGGTGATGCAACTGTGCGTAAATTCGCTCTACAAGAGTTGGCTCGTGGTTGGAAGGATGCTTCTGACACCTTAACTTTTCTGAAGTCATGCGCCCAGTCAGATAGCGATGCAACTGTGCGTAAATTCGCTCTACAAGAGTTGGCTCATAGTTGGAAGGATGCTTCTGACACCTTAACTTTTCTGAAGTCATGCGCCCAGTCAAATAGCGATACATTAATCAAACAAACTGCTCTACAAGAATTAGCATTTGGCTGGAAAAACGACCCAAATATTAATAGTTTTATTCTCAAAATAAAAGCCGAATCAGATGGCGATGCAATCGTGCGAAAAGCGGCAATACAAGAGTTGGCTTGTGGCAGGCATGACAACCCTGAAATTTTAACTTTTTTAAAATCTCGCGCTCAGTCAGATAGAAATATAACAGTGCGACAAACTGCCATGCAAGAGTTAGCTCGTTGCGGAAAAAATGATCCTGAAGTCTTAAATTTTATTAAAAAATACGCCTTGTCATATACTGACAAAAATATGCGAGAAATTGCTCTAAACGAACTAGATATTGGTTGGGGCAATGACCCAAATATCAGGATTTTTATCCTCAAGATAAAGGCTGAAGCAGATCTCAAGATAAAGGCTGAAGCAGATCTCAAGATAAAAGCTCAGTCAGATAGGGATGCAACAGTGAGGAAAACGGCAATACAAGAGTTAGCTCGTGGTGGGAAGGACAATCCTGATATTTTAACTTTTTTAAAGTCTTGCGCTCAGTTAGACAGTGATGCAACAGTGCGAAAAACTGCCATACAAGAGTTGGCTCGTGGTGGGAAGGATAACGCTGATATTTTGACTTTTTTAAAATCTTGCGCTCAGTCAGACAGCGATGCAACAGTGCGGAAAATAGCAATAAAGGAGTTGGCAAGTAGCCAAGAAAATAACAATAATCTATTGATTTTTTTGTGTCACTGTGCTGTTAAAGATCCCTTTGATATTTATTGTGAAGGCTTGTGGTTAGATAACCCTCGAAAAACTGCACTTGAGATCATTTTAAAACAATATCCTCACCATCCCCAGACACCAAAATTATTACGAAACCGGATAGCATACGATCCAGATCCTAACGTGCAACGCTTTGCCCGCGAACAATTGGACAAATTACGCCAAAAACAAACAAACGCGCACCCACCCAAAACGCCACAATAACCCCTCTGCGAACCTCTGCGCTACCCTCTGCGTTCCTCTGCGTTACCCTATAAACATTACCGAATTCACCCCTAACCATGATCACCTCAACAATTCCCACCATTTACCCCCAACCCATCTCCCTAGAAGACTGGATGGAAAATCCCCCAAATAGTACAGAATGGGTCAATGGAGAATTAATCGAAAAAAATGGCATGACACTCAAACATAGTCGAATTCAATCCAAACTTTCCTATTACTGGAGAACCCATAAAAACTCCAGTGAACTAGGTGGAGAAGTCTATACAGAAGCACCTTGTCGCACTAATAAACAAGGGCGTTGTCCCGATGTCGCCTATCTTCCCCCAGAACTCGTCAGCCAATATGGTGATGCAAAAGTCCTCCCCCGAAGTTTTCCCCTGAGTGCAGAAATCGTTTCCCCCACTGATTTAGCTGAAGATGTGATTATCAAAGCCCAAGAATACTTACAATCGGGGGGTAAAGAAGTTTGGTTAGTCTTTCCAGAAAGCCGTTGGATTATTATCGCCACTCAAAACCAGAGATTAGTGTTTACTTCTGGGGAAGTGGTAAGTACACAAACTGTTTTACCCGGTTTCAGTATAACCGTTGATGAACTATTAGCCTAGAATGACTCAAATATTTTCTATTTCAGTGTTGACAAATGCCATGGTTTTGTGGGAGACTTACTTCATAATGGGAAAATGTGCCAGCCTATAGGGTCGATTTGGAGACAGATACAAGACCAAGCAATAGTATTAGCAAGGATAATTGAATTCCGTTTAATGCTCCTGTAGGGGCGACCCGCTGGTACAAATCAACAACGGAGTCCACTAAATTGCCTCGGGTCGCCCAAGACGCCAGGGAAAATAATAAACACCTGAATAGCGCTCATTGTCCTAGCCTTGAACAATGTATCTCAATCAGAAGCGAGCATCAGAACCAGTCAAAAATGTGAATGCGATACATTCTCTTCGGAACAGGCTCCGCCAACGCGCTTTGATAAACCCATTCGAGTTATCCTCCAGTTCAGGTGATGTTCAGGGTTCAATTATCCTGATGCAGCATTATTCGGAGGGCGCACATCTTTTTCCCCTACAGTTTCTGGATATAAAACCCCTTATGTATTACAGCAATTGATCAATCACTAGCTAAGTGAGTCGGCTTTTGACTGGTTGCGATCGCGAACCGGGGTTACGCCCACTGATGCTCTAGCTCATAGACAACAAAGCTTTGGAATTCCGGTGCATTAGCAGAACCCAAAGACTTTTTGGAGAGTTGCCGCCAACCGCCAAGTTTGAATTCTTGTTCAGCAATCCGTGGGGACATTTTGTGTTCATCGCCAGAACCCGTCATTAGGTCATTATACGTTGCTCGGAGTTCGTCGATTGCGACTTCAATACAATTCCTTTCCATGGCGTAGTCAACAACATACCTATACCAAATCCAGAGTGCCTGTTGCCGACGCCGTTCAAATTCCAATGCCACAGGCGGAATCTCCCCTGAACGTTTATAATTTTCTACCTCAGCCGCCGTTGTCAAAATATACCCATTCGCGATGTAGATAAGTTCAGCGTTAGCAATCCGTACTGCATCAGTTTCATCGCAGTAATCTGGGCAAAATTCATCCCCGACAATGAAAACGCCATCTTTTTTTAGCACCTGCTTGGCGTGAATTAAATAGTTTGACGGCAAATGGTGGTGAGCGCCCCAAGAGAGGATTATATCTACGGGTTCGTTCCACTCTTCAAAGGGACAGTTGAATACTTTAGCATTAGTGTTAGCGAGACGACGTTCTAATTTAACCACAATATCAGGTTCTGCTTCTGCCGCGATCAGTTCGATTTCCGAGAACTGCTTGAGCAACCTTGACGCAAAATAGCCAGTACCACAGCCAACATCAAGCAGACGAACGGGTGGTTCTAGGCGTTGGCAATGTTGTTTAACCAGTCTCATGATGTAGGTGTCACCTTCAGCAATTTGAGGATGACCTTTACGCATCAATTTTGCAATATCTCCTTCCGCAAAGTTGACCATCATTGGGTAATTATCAGTAACAAAAACAGACATCTACAAACTCCTGTAATAGGAGTAAATATATTAACCTGGGTTCGGCATAGGCAAGAAAACACATTTGTCCTGGCTAGACTATAGGCATAGGGATGAAGCGGCTTGAAACAAACAGATCCTTTCCACTCCTTATCGCAATGCATTGGCTTTCCCTTGTCCAATTCTGATTTTTTGCCAGAATTGGGTTCCCCCTTTAACGATAGCATTGAACCCATACATCACGCGACCTTTGAGACCAGCAAGGAAAAAGTAATTGAAGGAACCGACGGGTAACTTGGCAATTATTTCTTGAGCCAACGCTTTCTTCTCACCGGGACCTCGTAAACGAAATTGCGTTGCATTGGTAGCACCATAAACAATACGCAGCCAGAGGCGAGGCTGTAAGAAAAAGTAGTTCCACAATGGAGGTTTGCAACCGATTATATCAGCCAGATCATCCATGTAACTATGATAATCAACTAAGCTGCGGATGCGAAGGGCATTATGTTCAAACTGGTTTAAATAGTTCTCTCGATCTATCGATGCTATTTGCTCCATTTCCGCCGCCGGAAGCGTTTTTTCCCCAGTACAAATCAAAGCAAACAATCTGGCTTGCATTTCCATAATCGGAAACTGACTTCCGAACCCCGGACGTGCCCAGCCAATCCAAGCGATTTTGTCTCGATACTGGGGATGAAATATATGTTTGTAAAGGCTCCGGGGGTCAGTTTGCTTCAGTTCATCGGGAAGGAAAGGTACATAGTTTTTGTAGCCCGTAGAAAATACTACCGCATCTAAATTTTGCAGAGTTTTCCCATCAGCCGTGAGCAAGGTTCTGCCACCATCTTTTACCGTGGTTATTTCACCAACGACATCACACCCATGCTCCACAATTGCCTTGGGTAAGGCGAATGTTTTAGTTCCGTATGTTCCCCACACTCCGTTTCTGCACTTAACTTTCTGATTCAGGGTAACGGCAGTTTGATCAACGGGATTGTTGTAACTTAACCACTGTCGCAGGATAATTTTACTCAAGGTATGTCCATAGTCTCTGGGTAAGCCGCATATGCCCCGATTGCTAGCGATGTCGTTGGCGCGATTATTTCTATGGCGAGGTACAACAAACCCGGTTGAATGGCGTAGACTAACCCAGCAATTCTTGGCGACACGAGATAGTTCTAAGGCTACATCTGAACCGGATTCACCGCCGCCAACGACTAATATATTTTTGCCCGCAAAGCCCTCAGCATTATGATAGTCTTGGGAATGGGAAAATTCTACCTCCGTTAAGAATTCTTTCCATTTTGGATAATTCGGGATACTATTGTTACCAATCGCCAATGCCACTCGTTTTGAAACTAAAGTCTCTCCAGATGCCAATTGAACGTGCCATCCTTGGTTTTCTTCCTGCTCCGCCAGGGCTACAACTTTGGCGTTGAACCGAATTTTCTCTAACACACCAAACTGTTTGGCATATCGTTTCCAATAGTCAACCGCTTCATTCTTTGTCCAGAATTCGTGCTGTTTTCCATCACCAATCCAGAAGTCGGAAAACATACTATAGGTGCAAGACGAGGTTAGAACTAAACTGTCGTAGGTTTTCGCAAAAACGCCGCCTACATCCTCGGCTTGCTCTAAACAGACAACGTCGCGCACCCCTTGTTCGAGTAATTCCTTGGTTGTCACTAGACCTCCGGGTCCGGCTCCAATCACAATGCAATCTAACATATAATTTTTAGGAATTAAATATACAATATACCTTATATTAGAATTTCTATCCAGTTTTTGTATAAAAAAAACTTATTAAATAATTTTTACTAATAATTTTTTAAAATAAAAAAAAGCGTGATTGTCTGGGAGGATATTGAGAGAAAGTTAAAATCGATAGTTTAGCGTTGAAAGGAAAAAAGAAACTATGACGACAAACCAAATTGATGCCGCTCGTCAACGGACAGTGAATTGGTACTACCAGGATGTCTGGGGTTGGCAGCCTGAAGAGATTCCTCCAGTAGAAGTACATGCCACTTTTCTCAAGGCTCAACTCATTGCCGCTAATGGCGACGGGACACTGACGAATGAAGAAAGACAGTGGGCGCTGGGTCGGGCGGCGGCTTGTGGATACCGAGAAGAGCTACTGCAAGAATTAGAAACCTATCCGGCAAATGAAGATATAGTAGAGGTACTTTCTCAAACTCAGACAACCAATAAATCTCGCCAAGCTGTAATCTACTTTACGATTAAAGTTTCTGCAGCTGATGGCGTTTATCACGACAAAGAAAAAAAGGTTGTCCGTCAAGCGGCTGCGGCTCTAGGGATTGCTGAAGACGTAGTAGAAGAAATTGAAAAACTGTGTGCCGAAGAAGAACGTCTGAAACAACAACGTATTCAGTTATTGTTCCCTGATGGCAGTCCCGTGCATGACTAGAGGTTTGTACAGACGTTGGATGTAACGTTTCTAGCAAAGAAAGGGATAATTGTATTATTTTTAATTATCCTGTAGGGGCGACCCGCTGGCACACTCAATTTACTTGGGTCGCCCGCCCTTCACTAAGGGCAAATGATAAACACCTGAATAGCGCTCATTGTCCTAAGCAAGGACAAGGTTTAGGCATCAGTTAAAGCATCAGAACCAGTCAAAAATGTGAATGCGATACATTCTCTTCGGAACAGGCTCCGCCAACGCGCTTTGATAAACCCATCCCAGTTATCGTCTCCTGAAGAAGATTTTCAGCATTCAAAAAACAAACGCGATCGCACCCCACCCCAAACGCTAAAATAACCCCTCTCTTGACCTGGAGCGTTTCCCGATAAAATTATCGAATTCACCCCTAACTCCCAAACAATGATCACCTCCTCAAGAGGATTTTCTTGCTCCCCTCTCCCCGGCGTGGGAGAGGGGCTGGGGGTGAGGGGTTGAGCTTAAGTTGACACCAATGCACGTCTATGCGCCCCTACTTCTCGCTTCGCGACTATGACAAATGACGAATGACAAATGACAAATGACAAATGACGAATGACGAATGACGAATGACAAATGACAAATCAAGACGACTTCGCTTCCAGGCTTTCTAGGCGGCTTTTGAGTTCCTGATTCTCTTGCTTAATCTGATCGAGTTCTTCGCGAAGCTGTTTAATCGCTTTGTCTGAACCCACTCGCTTCTGCACCGTTTGAATCGCCTCTTCCGCCCGCCGACGCACACGCCCATCCGGTGTTTGATCACAAAGCGATCGCAAAACCCCAATCGCTTTAACCGTCTCCATTTGGGCTAAGGCGGAAACCACCGCCACTTGAGTCAGGAAGAACGATTCCCCGGATAACTCCTCTAACGCCTCTAATATCTCCTCTAGCTTATTCGGGGTTTGACCCGTGGAAATCGTACCTAAAGCCCGAATTGACGCCAATCGCAAGGGTTGAGGAACACCCAGCTTAGTGTACTCCATAATTACATCTAGCGCTTGGGGTGAAGACTTCATCTGACTCAATCCCGCGATCGCACCCGATCGCACGACTTCATTCCAACCTGCACGTTGATTGAGAATGGTAGTTAATAATTGTAGCACCTCATCTGCTTTATCCTTCATACTCCCAGACACCAGTTTGCCCAGCACTTTAGCCGCAGACGCTTCCACGTAATAGCTAGCATCCCCCACCTCTAAAAGATGGTTTAATGCTTCATAGCTTTCTACCGTTTTCACCTGACTCAAGGCTTCAACAACCGATCGCCGCACCCGTGCATCTTTATCCTGCAATCCAGCGACTAAAGCAACAGAGGCTTGATCCAGTTTGACTTTTGCCAATTGTTTAGCCACTTCAACACGCACCCCCCAGAACGGATCATCTGTCAAGGCTTCGGCTAAGGCTTGAACCACGTCTAATCCCCCCTTCTTCACTAACGCTTGGGCGGCGTAAATCCGGGAAACGGGGTCAGGATCATGCTTTAGTTGGGCTTTTAGTTCAGCTAACGGATACTCCAGTGTAACTGTTTTTAAGTAATTATTCCCCGCATCAAAACTAATAAACTGGGGCTTTTTCTCCAAAGGGAAATAGAAACTCTGTTCCCGTTCATGAATGCGAACCTTAAACGTTTTCAGAGGGGAATCCGCGTCGGTGTAGCCAAAGGCGATGGGAATTTTTAGGTCAAATCGCTCATTCTTACTACCATTTTGACTCTCTTTCACTTGAGTTTGGACAACCGTAACTTTAGCTAACTGGCTATCCCCATCCCAGGTGTAGCTAACTTTATAGTCGGGATGACCCCCTCGGAAGACATATTGATCAAACAGAAATAGAAGATTTCGACCCGTAGCTTTTTCAATTGCCCGTAATAGGTCAACAGTTTCTACGGTATTATGAGCATTATCTTGGACAAAGGTTTGAATGGTTTTCCAGAATAACTCATCCCCCAATTCTGCCCGGATTATATGATAAACACAAGCCCCTTTTTCATAAAGGTGGCGGTCATACAATTCAATGGCTTCTCGATAAATATGGGTAACAATGGGGCGGCGATAGCGGGAGGTGTCTTCGTGTATGTAGGTGCGGGCTTCATTAAGTAGGTAATACGCCGCATCATCTTTACCATACTCCTGTTCCGTCCACAAGACTTCCGTATAAGACGCCATTCCTTCCTTAATCCAAGCATGGGACCAATGCTTGATCACCACCAAGTCGCCAAACCATTGGTGTGCTAATTCGTGGGCGACTAAACTCTCAGTACGCAGACTATCAAGCGCCGCCCGTTCATCCAGTAAACAGCGATCGGTAAGTAGGGTGGTGGAGGTGTTTTCCATCCCCCCAAAGATAAAGTCATCAACACAGACTTGGGCGTATTTGGGATAAGGATAGGGATAGCCAAAGACATGACTAAAGAAGTCCATCATTTTTGGCGTCTTACCCATACTGCGCCGCGCGTCGGCTTCCCGCCCTTTTTCTACATAATAGGTAACGGGTTTTCCTTGCCATTCATCCCGAATTTCAGCAAAGTCACCCACCGCCAAGGTCATTAAATAGGTAGGATGAACATGGTTTTGTAACCAGTGATAAGTTGTGCGATCGCCCTCGTCTTGAGTTCCAATCAGTTCCCCGTTGGATATGGCGATTAGGGGTTTAGGAACCGTGACACGCAGTTCAGAACTCGCTAATTGACCGGGATAATCGAAACAGGGGAACCAGAAGCGGGAGTCTTCATCTTCTCCCTGTGTCCACACCTGGGTGGGTTTGTTGGGGTAATGTTGGGTGGGAGTGATGAAATAGATACCCCGTTGCGGATGTTCGACATGATACGCGATCGCGATTTTTACCTCTTTCCCCGCCTCAGTGGGGTTGAGGAGTTGGATCTGTAGTTGTTCCCCGTCACAGTCAAAGGGTTGGGATTCACCATCAATCTGCACCGATTCAATCGTCAGGTTCACTGCATCCAGGACAAACTGACGGATATCATCACGCACTGGCGTTAGGGTAATGGTACAATTCCCTTCTAAGCGCTGTTTGGGGATATCCAAGACCAAATCCAGGAAAATATGATTAACTTGTCCCGGGCGATCGGGGTTGTAGTGGGGTCTAGCACCGGGTAATTCAAAGGACTTGTGACCGTTTTGATCCGAATCAAAATAAGACTGTGCCATGAATGTGTCAAACGTTAACAGAACAACTACAAGGATCTCTTCCTTCCAGGTTAGCTTGTCTCCCCTTCTGTCGGTCAATCCGAATTAAGGTTCTAACGGGGAACTCTCTTAATCTTAAGCAATCATGGCTCAAAAAATAAGTTTTCGTAGGGTGGGTTAGGCGGTGTTTTTCTCAGGACAATAACTATTTAATGAAATATCCGCCGTAACCCACCACTATTCACGGGAGCGTCTATCATTTACCCTACCTTATATAGCAATAGACACATCGATTAGGACGTTCGGCACCATTGTAGAGACGCGCCATGGCGCGTCTCTACATAAATGATGGGTTAATACGTTCCCCTTTTAAGCGGACACAATGTAATCCGAATCAATCGCACTCACTTTATTCTCATCCACTAATGCTTGATAAACCATAGCCGCCACCTCCCCACGAGTAGCCGCTTTGGTTGGATTAAGTTTTTTGACATCGGGGTGATTCACCACAATTTGTTTTTTCGTTGCTGTGACTACTTCCTCCTTACCATAGTCAGGAATATCATCGCTATCCTCGTAAACATTTAAGGCATTATCATCGGATTCTGATAATCCTAATCCATTCACCAAAGACACCAGAACCTGAACCCGTTCTACATTATCTCCCTGGCGGAACATATCACCGGGATAACCAGACAGAAATTCGCCGCGATAGGCTGTTTGAATCGCATCCTTTGCCCAAGACTTATCACTAACATCGAGGAAGTTTTTGGCTTCCCGTTTGGGTTCAGGGTCAAAGGCTTTAACCAATAATGCCGCATATTGGGCGCGGGTCATTTTTTCATTGGGTTTAAATGTACCATCACCAAACCCGCTAATTAAGCCTTTGTTGAGTAATCCTTCAATAAACAGTTTTGCCCAGTGGTTTTGAATATCGGCGAAGGTTTTGGGTTGGTCATCATCGGAAATAGCGCTAACAATATAGTCTGAGTTAACTGCACTCACCTGATTCGCATCAACCAGCGCCTGATACACCATCGCCGCCACCTCAGCGCGGGTAGCATCTTTTGTCGGGTTAAGTTGTTCCGTCTTGGGATAACTCACCACAATTTCTTTCTTCGTTGCCGTGTTGACTTCATCTTTGGCATAATCCGGAATAGCGTCGCGATCGCTATAGGTATTCAACACTGTTCCATCACTTGCCGATAACCCCAATCCATTCACCAAAGACACAATCACTTGCGCCCGTTGCACATTATCATTGGGTTTAAAGATATTGTTAGGAAAACCCGATAGGAATTCGCCGCGATAAGCCTGTTGAATCACATCCTTTGCCCAGAAATCATCAGCAACATCGGTGAAATTTATCCCATCCCGTTTCGTCGAGGGGTTGAAGGCTTTCACTAATAACGCCGTATATTGAGCGCGGGTCATTTTTTCATCGGGCTTAAATGTACCATCTTTAAAGCCACTAATTAATTCTTTGTCGAGTAATCCTTGAATAAAGGGTTTTGCCCAGTGGTTTTGAATATCGGAGAAGCTATCCGGTGTTTTACTTCCACCATCACCATCACCATCACCGTCACCACCATCTCCACCATTTCCACCGCCACCATCGCTGATACTGCCTTCAATGTTAATTGATCCACTCACTTGATTACTCGTCAACTGATTTCCCCAAGACAGCAGCGTATTTTTGCTGGAGTTGAGAATCGCAAATTTGCCGTTGTTGCGAAAAATATTATTACCCGGATCGTCTTGGCTTTTGCCTAAATCAGGCTCAGCATTACCTGTTACAGCAATACCGTATTCTTCATTATCTTCAATGGTGTTATCTCGCAGGATAGGTTTAGAATCGACAGAAATTCCCACTCCGAATCGGTTTTCGGTAATAAGATTATCGACAACTCGCGGCGTCGCCTCGCCATCAATACTAATCCCATAACCTGCTCCTTTACAGGTATTATCCTTAATTTCTCCTTGAGCCTTTTTGGTAAAGGAGATGCCATTCCCACCGTTATCAATAAAGTCATTATCAACAAGGTTAGGTTTAGCGGTTCCGGTAGCTAAAACCCCTTCGCGATTACATTGAGTAAAGGTACAGTTTGTTATCGTCGGATCAGTCGATTCAATCCAAATTCCTGTGCCGCGTGTGGCTTTATTCGTCACCGTGACACCGCGTACTTCTGTTGTATCTTCCAGTAAAAAGGTTATATTTTGTTGAGCCAGGGTGGGACTAATATACTCGCCATTCCCTTCAATTACAATACCATTGCCTTTATTTCCTTCATTGCCGACAAGTTTGACCCCAGATGGGACTTGCAGTGGGAAAATCTCGCCACTCGTCGCATTATAGGTTCCCGCCGCCAGTTGGATGGTTGTATCGGCTTGGGCTTGTTGCAGGGCTTTGGACAAGGTTTTAAAGGGAGCAGATTGGTCACCCGCCGCGCTATCGTCTCCGGTAGCGGGATTAACGTAAAGAGTTTGAGCCATAATGTAATCTATCTATCGAAACAATAATGAGAGTATTGACTTGAGATAATGGTGAATGTTTCCCAGCATAGGCTCGACTTGTAGCAAAAATCATCCTTCATTAGGGTGAAATCTAGCGACTCACGGTTCCCTAAAAAGACATACTTTTAACCTTCAAATCACCTTCTCAACTTAATTTGACAGACGTGCGGGTTAAGTGGTTTCTGTCAAGCCGGAGTCGGCTTGCATCCCTTACTACGATCACGGCGCTAGAATGAGTATGGCTTGATTTCCCGGAAAACAATGGCTTTAGAACCCTGTAAGGTGTGTGGTTCCCTAACTAGCACGAATGATGAAATTTGCATGATTTGTGGCTATCCGGCGAAAGGACGCCCGAAGATGATCTGGTTTAAGTGGATGGCGCTGATTCTGGCGCTGGCTATTGGTTTACCTTTAATTATCGCTACGTTTCAAAATCTAGTGAGTTCAGAGACGCCGATTCAATCCGTACCCTCTGAAAGTAAGTAATACCGAGTTGCGCTCAAACCTAGTAGATAGGAAAAGCTGGGGAAGCTGGGGAAGCTGGGGGAGCCAATGTAGAGACGTGCCATGGCACGTCTGGAAGCTGGGGGAGCTGGGGGAGCTGGCGCGTAGCGCTATATCTGCATCTCGATGAGAAGCCGATGAGTTCTCAAAGTTTTCAGTCATAAACTCCGATAACTATCCGTTTGAATGAGGATGTTGAGTCAAATCGATTATCCTCTAGATCCTAATGCACATCTGTGAATGTCTCTACACAAAGCCACTACTCTCTATATTCTCCGATTACAACAAAAACATAGACAGGATGTATTCGGCTATTGATTCCCGGAACGCGATCGCGAAACGGTTCATCTGAGAGAAGGAGAAAAATGATGCATTATCAAAAATACACTGATGAATCCTCAACCCGCTTATCGCGTCTCAAGTCGTTCAATAGTACATACGCTCTAGATGAAAAGCAACTGGATGGAAATCTGCACGATATCTCACTGACTAACCCGGAATCGATTCCTTTCTTTGAATTTATCCCGGCGACATCGAAATCGCCGCAGCAAGTCTTCTGGATTGTTGGTGTGGTGATTCTCTTGGCGGTGTTGGGGATAAGTGGCGCGATCGCCTTAAGTAGTTGGACAAGAGGAAACGGCTCTGTACTAAGTCTTGTAAATAGTCCTCAAACCCTGACAAAGGACAAATGACAAAGGACAAATGACAAAGGACGAAGGACAATGAATGAACATCATTATTATATTGGTTTACTACTTATCTTGCTGATATTCGGGTTTGAACTCCTGGTTCAGTCAACCGATATAAACAGCGGACAACGAGTGCGATCGCGGGCGTCGCGTCAGGAAGATAGTTTATTAGTTAGTCGTTGAGATGGAATGGGATGAATCAGCGTTATTACCGGAGTTTAGGATTAAGTTTATTCCTGGTTTGTATGGGACTACTGCTATGGACGAGTTTTAACCTAACCCTTGGTATAGAATCTCAATCCGTCGCGATTCCGATCAACGCTAAACAGAATTTAATCACTCGCATTTATACGCCTAAAACGACACCGAAACCCCAACCCGTGATGATTTTATGCCATGGGGTGAATGCGAGTAAAGAAAGCATGACGCCTTTAGCCATGGAATTAGCCAGACATGGAATTGCAGCCATTCCCTTCGACTTTGGCGGCTATGGAGAATCATACTCTTTGGGGATGCAAAATAAATCGATTGAACGCCTCGAAGCCAGTACCGTCGCTGATGCAAAAGCCATCTTAGACTTTGTGCGATCGCGAAGCGTGTCCTCGGACATATCGCATCCCTCCCAGTTTGATGCTAAACGTATTGGTATTGCGGGTCATTCTATGGGGGGAACCACGGCATTAAAATTAGCTGAACTTGAGTCTCAACTACAAGCCACAGTTGTCCTGAGTATCAGTGGATTTGCCACGCCCACCATTCCCAACAATCTCTTCCTCGGTGTTGGCGTATACGAACAACTGAATCCACCGTCAGAGTTGCGCCAAATGTGGCAAACGGTTTGTCCGGATGGGATTTGTAATAATTTTGAGAACGGAACCGCGCGTCGGTTAGTTATCTCTGATACCACGGATCATTTTACTGCACCTTACGACCCAAAGTTAATCCGTCAAGTGATTCACTGGACACAACAGGCTTTTGATCTGCCGCTTCAAGACAAGCCTTTAATAGTTCCCTGGTTTATTGTGGGCGGGATTGGTACAGTTAGCGGCAGTATTGTGGGGGGTGTTTGGCTAGTTTTGCGTTGGCAGAATTCAAAGCCTTCTCAAGAGCAGGAGAGAGGTTTGGAGAGAGGACTAAAAGTAAGAATCCGATCCAGTGTCACTGGATTTTGGGGGATTGTTATCCTGATTTGCTGGATAGCTGGAACGAGTAATCTTTTAGTCTTATGTAGCCTTCTGCAACTGGTCAGTAATTATGGTTTGCGTCATCCAGGAAAGATTAACCAAGCGGTACGAATTACCGGATTGTATTTCGGTTTAGGGTTAGCTGCTTTCTGCTTATCGGGTTTACTCCGGGGTGCAGTTGAATGGTGGCATTATCCTCTATCATGGCTCAAATTACCCCAATTTTTACTGCAATGGATTATTTTTATTGTTTATAACTATAGCATCGCCATGAAAGTGGCTTTTTTTGAGACATACACGTTTAAGTTACAACCGAATTGGCTCTTTTTTCTAATCATCGGATGTGAGTTAGTTCAACCCGGTATCATTTTAACTGGGGTGGAAAACGTAGGGACTTGGCTGATTCAATGGTTACGTCGTCCGCTGACTGTAACCGGATTGGGTAAAGTATCGGGAAAAGACGCCGGATTAATCGGAGGTTTGGTGGTGTTACTCATCGTCTTATTGCATCAGCGCCGTGGGGATATTGGTCAAGTTGCTAGTCAGGGAATCGCCGCGCTGGAAGTGTTTGGACTATTGTTAGTGTTACCGATTGGGGTAGGAATTGGAATTGTGCGATCGCGCTGGTTTCAGCGTCTGGAAAATCGGTTAACTTAAAACGAATGCTACTGACTTTAGAGTTTGTAGTAAGCGCTTTAGCGCTTCTGGCACTAAAGTGCCTACTACGAACCCAGATTAACTCAGCGACATTTAACTTAAAACCCCTCACCCCCAGCCCCTCTCCCACCCAGGGGAGAGGGGAGAATAAAAGTGACTTTAGGTTATGTATTTTCAATTAAAAATAGAGAATAGCAAGATTATTTTTAGCTCTATTTTCACTTGATAGGAGAGGAAGAAATTGATCGGCTGTCCGGTTCCCCTTCTCCCCACGGTGGGAGAAGGGGTTAGGGGATGAGGGGGAAAATGTCGAGGAGTAGATAGACACAGTAGGGGAGAATACAGGGGACTTTAGGTTATGTATTCCCAGTGAATAACAGAGCAAATTAAGCTTATTTTTAGTTCTATTTTCACTTGATAAAAGAGGAAAAAATTGATGCACTATCCGGTTCCCCTTCTCCCCACGGGCCGGAGTTGGGGTTAGGGGATGAGGGGGAAAAATGCCAAGAAGTACACAGACACCCCCTTAACTTGACACCAATGGAGGATGAGGGTGTCCAAACTCCCCGCAAATTCGACTCAAAACCCCTGCCAAATTCCTCTCCACCTCCTCACGACTCACTCTGACAAATCGTAACCCTAAAGACTCCAAAACTTGCTGTCGTTGCTCATCCAAATATTTCTGAGACTCATGAATTCCACCATCAACCTCCACAATCAACCGCTCAGAAGCACAGAAAAAATCAACCACAAATCGCCCGATGGGTTGCTGACGCCGAAATTTTCGCCCCTCTAGCTGCTTTTTCCGCAGGGCTTGCCATAATATTGCTTCACTCCGCGTTGGTTCCTTGCGAAACTGACGGGCAATTTCTATCATCTTCTGTTCTAATTGTCTCGGAACTTCCCATCGCTCTACATTTTCAGTTCTTTTCACGGCGTTACCTCTTAATAGTGAATTGTGTAGGGGCGGGTTTTACTACTATCTTCTCGGTGACACCCCGATGTAACTAAACCCGCCCCGACTCAGGTTTCTCGACTTCCGTCAAAAGTCAGAAACCCAACAGGCGCTCATCGAAGTTGGGTTACTCTCCGAGAAGGCTTCACCTACATTCCTCAACCGCACCTACAAAGTTTGCTCGGTTTCTGGAGAGCTAATCGGTACTTTGCCCTCAAGGATTGTTCCCTTAAGATTCGCCCCTTCAAGAATCGCCCCTTCAAGAATCGCCCCTTCAAGAATCGCCCCTCGAAGATTCGCCCCTTCAAGAATCGCCCCTTCAAGAATCGCCCCTCGAAGAATCGCCCCTCGAAGATTCGCCCCTTCAAGATTCGCCCTGTATAAATCTTTAAAATTAAGAAGGTTTTATCTCCTGAATCATTATGTCCACTTTGACGGAAATAGAACGCCGTCATCAAACGAGTAATGCTAGCTTTTGCATCATCTTGAAACCCTTCTTGAAAATACGGACAAAATCTTTTTCTTCAATTCCCTGAATCGCTCTATGTTGATGTCCTGCCCACCCTCGCTCATAAATGGCTTTGAGTAAGTCATTATAAATAGCATTCAAGTTAGTGTCTTGGGAAAAGGTTAGTTCTCCCCGTCTTAAACTGAGAGCCACTAAATAATTGAGCAAGGGTTGAGCGGTAATTTCAGTTAAATTGCCTTGGTTTAACTCATTGGGTAAACCCGTATAGCCATAACCACTCACAGCACCATAATTTTGCCACCAATTCTGGCGCTGGTCTTGTTCTAGTAGCTGGTTCGTATCGACATAATTTTTCCGCTTATCTTCAGGGAGAAAATAGGGCAAAACGTGCAGGATTTGTCCTTCTTTGCGAAAGTCGGTTTCATTTGCCTGGACTGCCAATTCTCGTCCGGCAATCAGTACCTGTAAGCAGAGTTCTCGCTGGTTTAATCGGTCAACGGTGCGCTGGACTTCTCGGACAAAATCTTGGGCAATTTTCTCAGCAATTTTCCCCTGCATGGCTAACTCATCCAGTCCATCAAAAATAATCAATAGACGAGATTCGCGATAGTCGGCGGCTAGGGGATTGTGCGGTAAAATGCCGTCTGTATGGACGAATTTACCCACAGCATCAATTAAATCATCGGCGGGATTAAAATGATGCAGAGGAATCAATAAAACTGGAATCTTATCTGTTTCTGCTAGGTTGGCGGCAAACATTTTAGCAAAGGAGGATTTGCCACTCCCCGGACTGCCACTAATTAAGCGAATGGCATCATCTTTATGGGCTTTATTCAGCCAGGTTTCTAGTTCTTTGTCTAACTCAATGACGACTTGCTCAGATTTTTCACGATTGGTCAGTCTCGGTTCTAAGTCTTCAGCGTTTTGTCTCTCAACTTTACGCTTATAGTACGCCCGTAGCGGTACATACACCCGCTTGAGGCTAAAGGCTTCTAAAAACATCGGTTCTTCTACCTGTTTTTGTAGCCAAGTCCCATAGCGAAACCATGCCTGAAGTCTGTCATTGGCTTGGGTAAAAGGAGTATCTAACTGTTCTTTGAGTCCAGCATAGTCTTTAGCATGACGCCTCCACTCATCCTGTAATGCGGCAGCAAAATAGATGGGGAGTCGGTCACTAATGGCAATGGCGTCGGCTTCACTGAGGTTACACTGCTTTAACCAGTCTAGAAAAGCAGGTTTAACCGCTTGAATAATCGGGTCTTTATCGGGATGGTTAAAAAAATTTTGGTTTAAAATTAAGCGACTATTCTCTAATGCCTGTTCAATCCCCTTTTTTAAGGGTTTGAGATTAAACTTTTTGGGTTCAATTTCTGTTTTCTCATCAACCAGATTCTTAATGGCTTGAAGTAATGAGCGAAAAACCAGCCACCACCCTTTTTCACTGGCATTTTCAGCTAAACCGAGGGCAGATAGGGCTTCAACTCCATCCCCGGCTAAACTATCCCACTTGCCAAAAAAGAAATCAATACCTCCTTTTCCTACGGCTTTTGAGAATTCTTTTAAGTTGAGTTCCATTGGTTTGTGAACCAATGCAGTTGGCTTGCTGATGGGGAGTCCAGATTCGTTTGTCATGATGGGTTTAGGGGAATGGTTACAGGGTGATAATGTAGAGACGCGCCATGGCACGTCTTTACAGGGTATCGGAACAGGGAATTTTGACCTCGGAACACGGCATTTGGAGTTCAGCAATTCCACCTTAGCAGGTGCGTTACGCTGACGCTAACGCACGATGGCGGACTGACACAGCTAAAATAGGACTTTGTTTGTAGTGAGAACTTTAGTTCTCTAACGCCTAGCTGGAGAGGGCTAAAGCCCTCACTACGTACCCAATCTATTGCACCATTTTAGTTGGGTCACGGCACTACGGCTGGTACACCTTAATTGGTGGATTAAAATTGTAGGGGCGCACCGACGTGCGCCCAATTTCTGACGACGTGCGCCCGGTTTAAACGTCAAATCTGTTTAACAATTTTAGCGGTGTCAATCCAGTCGAGTTTGTTAGCTATTTTACCTTGGCTGGTGCGTTACGCTGGCGCTAACGCACCCTACGAATCTTCAAATCAAGTCGATGAGAAGTCGATAAGTTCTCAGTCATGTTCTCAAAGTGTTACCTGTTTTAATCAAGGTGTAGAGTTAAAACCTAATCTCATGGGTAGGAAAACTGGAACAGATGCAACTGGTGTAGGATGCTTTCTAGGATTGATGTTACTGATAGCCGGATTTATTTACATACTTGCACCCACCTTTTTGAATCACAGTCAGAAACATAAACAATCAGAAGGTAAAACTTATGTGGGTTCTATGAACCGCGCCCAGCAAGCTTACTATTTAACTGAACAAAGCTTTAGTAGTAATATTCCTGATCTAGGTTTGGGTATCAAGACTGAAACAGAAAGCTATGCCTACTCAACTCAGATAACTGACAATGCTGCATTTAACTATGGCATATCTCGTCAGGACAAAGTTCGGAGTTATGTCGGTGGTGTTTTTGTCGTTCCCGCAACTGATGTTGATGCTGCATCGGATGAAATAACTACAGTTGCTATTCTATGTGAAGCTGATATACCGGGTTCAATTAAGCCTGCATCGCCAATTTATCAAAAGGGTGAACTGGCTTGCGGTGAAGGGACAATCGATTTATCTCGATAGGAATAAGTTGAACAATTATCCAACTGCTTCGTTAATTTAGGGTTGCTTACATCAATGAAGTATTTAGATAAGGGCGCAACCCCTCTCCCACGCCAGCCCTCACCCCCAGCCCCTCTCCCAAGCTTGGGAGAGGGGAGCAAGAGCAAGAGAGCCCGGTTCCCCTTCTCCCATGAAAAAAAAGCGAAGTATCCTCTGTCCCAACTCCGGTTCCCCTTCTCCCGTGCAACAAAAGCGAAGCATCCGCTGTCATCCCCCCTCTTGTAGGGGGGAACGAGGGGGGTTGGGAGAAGGGGTTAGGGGATGAGGGGGAAAATGCCGCTGAGTAGATAGACACAGCTTAAAACCTTGCCAGTATTACTTTTCAAACTTAACTTGACACCCATGCAAGCCTTGCGCCCCTACATTTAGATTATCAATTAGGACTTATTCAACTATGGTTATTTTGGAAAAAACCCCTACCCAACTGAAACTTCGACATCGCCCCTATTTTATTTGGCAACTCTCTGGATGCTTAGTGTTTAGCGTTCCTTTACTCATTGTTCTCGTCAGCTTAGTCCTACCTTGGATTGTTTATATGTTAGGCTTGCATGCCTTATTCGCATTTAATCTAGTGGCGGGTATTCTCTTACTGGTTTGTGCCGGACGTATTTTTATCTATCACTTTGACAAAGAGACAAACAGTCTATTGATTAAACGTCGGGGATTGTTTAAAACCCAACTCAGCTTATATCCCCTGAGTGATATTTTTCAGGTGCAACTCAAATCCACAAGCTGGAATCAGGATCGGACAAGTAACTATCAAATCGCGATTATTTTGAAATCAGGGAAACATTTGTCTATTAAATCGGACGGGAAACCCCTACAGCAGAAGCTAGAGACAGTCAACCTAATTCGCCAATTCCTGGGTATGCCACCACAGAAACTAGCTGATTAATCTCTACTTTTATACCCTCTGCCTGATTCGTCAGTAAGTCAGTGGAAATGAACCTCAATAGAATGTCACTGACTGGTATGCTGGTGGGTTGAGCGAAGTCGAAACCCAATATATTAACTTGTATCAATAATCCTCAAACTCTGACAAATGACGAATGACGTAGCTGGCTTCTCAAGGGTAGCGAGTATGACGAATGACAAATGACAAATGACAAATGACAAATGACAAATGACAAATGACAAATGAATGCGATCGCACAAACTCTAACACCGATTGTGGGTGACTCTAACCTTTACCAGGGGGATAATTTACCCCCGCTATGGCAAG
>NZ_JAVKBY010000256.1:0-17161 GCF_040222985.1 Coleofasciculus sp. F4-SAH-05 | reverse complement strand
CAGACTATCGTTAACACTTGCTTTTCCATTCCATAATTATATCACTGCAATGAGTAATGATGTCGATGCATCCTGACCGCAATTCCTCTCACCGCCAAATCAAAGATTATGGCGGGAGCCTCCTTGCGGTTGAAGGTGAATGAGAGTGGGAAGAAGAAACGAATATTTATTGAAGACGTGTTTCAGGAATGGATGCAGGTGGAGCAAGACGTTCATCCAGGGAAGCCGACTGAGACGGATTTAGCGATCGCGTAACGTTGAGATGCTCATAATGTCGGTAACCGCATCGGTGATGTCAGGACAAACTCTGCTCAACCCTCTGTCACTCAACCAACGGTCTAGTGATATCAATCGTAATTGTGCCACCAAAGTCAGGGATAGGAGCAGCCGGTTTACTCAGCCGCACTTGTACTCGCTCTACTCTATCGAGCTTTAACAGAGCATCTGCGATCGCGCTGGCTAATTTTTCTACCAGGGAAAACTTAGAATTGGCAATCAGTTGCTTAACCGTGTCAATGGCTTGGCGGTAATCCAATGTATCGGTAATCTCGTCACTCTCACCCGCGGCGGCTAAATCTAGCCATAACGTCAGATCCACTTCAAACCATTGTCCGAGTACCCGCTCTTCTGGCAGATAACCCGTATAGCCATAAGACCGAATTTTCTTGACCTGTATACAATCCATCGATAATACCCACTAAACAACTAATGACGAATGACGAAATAGCCTCTATAATCCCGACAAATAGCCTCCATAACCCCTAAGTATTATCCCCTAAGTTTTTATGCCTAGCAGGGGTTTCCAGGGCATAATCTGAGGCTCTTCGCCATCCTCTCATCCTCCACAAGCATTCTCTCTATGCTTTCTATTGAAAATCCAAATGCTAAGAATGGGGCATCGTCAGTTAATCTAATTAAAGAAATATTATGAAGTGTTACAAAGCTTAACTCTTACCGGAAATTATGAGACAGTGTTCCAAAGAATTGACGTTTTCTGAGTACACTGTCGTTCTCTCACTCCTCGGAGTCTAATGCGAATCATTAATCGTATACATTTTAGAAACCTGCAAGGTGACATATTTGGGGGGCTTACCGCTGCGATTATCGCCCTTCCCATGGCACTGGCTTTCGGTGTTGCCTCTGGCGCAGGCGCTGTAGCTGGTCTTTGGGGTGCTGTTTTAGTTGGCTTCTTTGCTGCCCTGTTTGGTGGTACACCCACTCTTATTTCTGAACCCACCGGTCCGATGACCGTGGTCATGACTGCCGTTATCGCCAAACTCACGGCAGCTAACCCAGAACAGGGTCTGGCTATGGCATTTACTGTAGTCATGATGGCAGGGGTAATCCAAATTATTCTCGGTGCATTGCGTTTGGGTCGATACGTTACCCTAATGCCCTACACAGTAGTGTCAGGATTTATGTCTGGGATTGGATTTATCCTAGTCATCCTGCAACTCGGGCCCTTTTTGGGACAGCCAAGTCCCAAGGGTGGCATCCTGGGTACGATTCAGAACATAGGGACCCTTGTACAGGGTATCAAGCCCGGTGAAACGGCTTTGGCAGTTTTAACCGTGGCTATTCTGGTCGTGATGCCATTTTTATTGCAATCTGTACCGTCTAATATTAAGAAGTTTCTGCCGCCGCCGCAGTTAGTGGCGCTGGTGGTTGGAACGGTAGTGGCGCTGGTACTGTTCCCCGAGATGGAGATGATCCGCCGCATTGGTGAGATCCCTACAGGTTTACCTAAATTACAAGTACCAACCTTTAGTGCGGCTCAGTTCCAAACCATGCTCGTTGATGCCTTGGTTTTGGGGATGCTGGGTTGTATTGATGCTCTACTCACCTCCGTTGTTGCCGATAGCTTAACTCGTACCCAACATGACTCGAACAAAGAATTAATTGGTCAAGGTTTAGGTAACTTGATGTCCGGGTTATTTGGCGGTATTGCTGGCGCTGGTGCAACCATGGGAACCGTGGTCAATATCCAAACGGGTGCAAGAACGGCTCTATCTGGTTTAACTCGTGCCTTAATTTTACTGGTCGTAATCTTAGGCGCCGCCAGTCTAACGGCTTGGATTCCCATGGCAGTTCTGGCAGGAATCGCCCTCAAAGTTGGTATAGATATTATTGACTGGGGTTTCCTGAAGCGAGCGCACCAGGTTTCGATTAAAGCCGCCATGATTATGTATGGCGTGATCATCCTTACCGTCTTTGTGGACTTAATTGTCGCTGTTGGTATTGGTGTATTTGTTGCCAATCTCTTAACCATTGAACGTCTCTCCAAACTTCAAGCCAAGGATGTTAAGACGATTACGGATGCTGATGATGCCATCCTGATGACCGATGAAGAGAAAGAACTGATTGATCAAGCCGATGGTCGCATCCTCTTGTTCCATCTGAGTGGACCGATGATCTTTGGGGTGTCCAAGGCAATCTCCCGTCAACACAATGCGATGGAAGAGCATGATGTCCTGATTGTCGATTTAAGTGATGTTCCTCATTTGGGTGTAACGTCTTCACTGGCGATTGAAAATGCCATCAAAGAAGCGATTGATAAAGGTCGTCAAGTTTTCATTGTTGGTGCTACGGGTCAGATCAAACGACGCCTGCAAAAATTTGGCATTCTGTCACTCTTACCGGCAAATAATTTGCATGTTGATCGGACAGAAGCATTGCGGCAAGCCGTTGCTGTGGTCAAGGGATATGAACCCCCAGCAAATGGTACATCGTCAACTGCCTATCCCACTCAAGCCGATGATGTGGCTATCAGCAACTAACAGGTTCTAATAAGGCTTGTTATATATGATTGATATCTAACCCCCCTGTCTCCAATGGGGAAATTTTTTTTGCGTTTAGGGTTTGTCAGATCCCCGATTTCTCGAAGAAATCGGAGATCTAATATCCAATCTGGACGATAAGAAAGGATTGGGATAATTATTAGGAATATTAAATCTGTAAATTTTCTTAATTTTGCCACAAAGACTTATAATTATAGTACGACTTAAACTTAGTAAAATAAGGTTTGTTTTTGCCAATTAACCAGATGCAAACCTTTGTCTAGACTGATAAGGATAGGTCTGTGCCAAAAAGCCGATCAAGATGATCTGACAATAAATTGATCACGTTAGAGTTGTGCGATAGGTATTCCTTTTATCTCAGCGCACTCTAGTCAGAAATTCGCTTAAATTCAGATATTCATGGATTTAGGGGACACGCCATTTAAGGACTTCGGCTTGAAGTAATACGCTTTGAGGGGCTAAATATAGTTGAGTGTCACTAAACCTCAAAGGTAACTCATCAATCAATCTCACAGACTTGAAGATAAACAATAAATGCAGACCATGATTTTTTCCGACCTGATACAACCAATTCCCATATTAGCAACAGCACCAGAAAATGGGTCAATTGTACTCGCTGGTGTGTTGCTCAGTTTAGTTATCGTTTATATTGCCAGTAAAGTGGGGGGAGAGTTATCCAAGGCAGTTGATTTACCGCCAGTTTTAGGTGAATTAGTCGGCGGTGTTGTCGTGGGTGTTTCAGCCTTGCATCTGCTAGTTTTTCCCGAAAGTGGCGCGGTGGCGGCTGATTCGCTACTAATGAAGCTGCTGCAATGGATTGGTGATTTAAGCCCAGAGGCTGTCATCAGTGTCTTTGAAACCCAGAGTGAAGTCGTCTCGGTTTTAGCTGAAATCGGGGTAATCATCCTCTTATTTGAGATTGGCTTAGAATCAGACTTACGGGATCTCAAAGAAGTCGGTTATCAAGCGGCAATTGTGGCAGTGGTGGGTGTCGTCGCCCCCTTTGCAGCGGGTACAGCCGGGTTAATGTTTTTCTTTAATGTTGCCGCGATTCCAGCGATTTTTGCAGGTGCAGCGTTAACCGCCACCAGTATTGGGATTACGTCCAAAGTTCTCTCGGAATTAGGGCGTCTCAAATCAAAAGAAGGTCAGATTATTGTCGGGGCTGCGGTTATTGATGATGTTTTGGGTATCATCGTCTTAGCCGTGGTTGCTAGTCTGGCGAAAACAGGTGAGGTTGATGTTTTCAACGTTATCTATCTGATTATTAGTGCGACTGTTTTCCTCCTCGGTTCTATTTTACTGGGTAAGTTTTTCAACCGCTCCTTTGTGGCGATCGCGGATAAATTACAAACGCGAGGACAATTGGTTATTCCGGCGTTTACCTTTGCGTTTTTAATGGCGTTCTTAGCGAATGTAATCCAATTAGAAGCGATTTTAGGAGCATTTGCAGCGGGATTGGTTTTGGATGAAACGGATAAACGCAAAGAACTGGATAAGCAAGTTGTTCCCATTGCCGATATTTTAGTACCGATTTTCTTTGTGGCTGTGGGTGCGAAAGCCGATTTAGGCGTTCTCAATCCTGCGGTTCCGGAAAATCGCGAAGGATTAGTGATTGCTGTTTTCTTAATTGGGGTGGCGATTATCGGCAAATTGATTACAGGTTGGACATTTATTGGTCAACCTCAAATTAACCGCTTGGCGATTGGGGTTGGTATGATTCCTCGTGGTGAAGTAGGATTGGTGTTTGCGGGAATTGGTTCAGCTAGTGGGGTTTTGAGTAAACCTTTAGAAGCGGCGATTATCATTATGGTGATTCTGACGACATTCTTAGCGCCACCTTTCTTGCGAGTGGCGTTTAAAGGTTCACCAGAGGCGGCGGAAATCGAGGAGTCTAAAGAAGCTCTGGAAAAAGCAGATTTGTTGGGATAGAGAACTGTAGGGGCACTGCTGTGCCCATTCGTGTCAACTTAAGCCAACAACCCTCTCCCACCAAGGGAGAGGTGAGCAAGAAGGAAGCGCTAGGAAGCGGTATTCCGATAAACAATGGTGCGTTACGCTTTGCTAACGCACCCTACGGCTATGGAAAACTGGTTTACAGATTCCTAATTTCAGCTAACGCTTGATGTAACACCCCACGATGCATCCAGCCAACGAAGCAGCTGTAAAGACATTCCCCTTCGGGATTAGCAACAAAAATATGGTCAACTTGTAACGGACTTGTCCAGATGCGAATCGTGAATCCGTTAGCTAAAGTGATGTAGGGTTGACTCCGGGAAAAGTCTCGTGGATGAGCATCTGTCATTCCATGTATTGACTGCAAGTGTTCAATTAACTGAGCGGTAAAATCGAGGGGGGAAGGGTTAGTAATTGTCGGATTTGCCCAAAATTCCCGGATAATTCCAATGACAGTGGGATGATTTTTGAGTTGGGCATGGGCTAAATTGGGGATACTCACAAACTTGGCACGGGAAAACTTGGTTGATTCAACAGTAATTGTGCCGTCGCTACCCCTATCCCTATCGCCAGCAATGACTAACGTAGGAATCTTTTTGGCGATGGATTGGGCAATCTGGCGGCGGTTAATTCCTAACGCACCAGCAATACCGATACGAACACTAAAGGGGTCTATGATTCGAGCTAAATCTGCCCCGCCAATGGGGGATGCAACCAGTACAAATGATTCTATCTGAGACCACCATTCGGGATGTTGATTGAGAATTTCTAGCCAAATTAAACCGCCCATGGAATGACCGATAATTCGGATCGGGGTATCCGGATATTGAGTAATGGTTTCAGTGGCTATTCCTTCTACCTGTTGAATTAAGGGTTCAATTCGCCACCAGGTTTTTAACCAACCCAGATTGGGTGTAACCAAGTGAGTTTGGGGAGTGGCTAAGGATTTCGCTAGGGCTGCGATCGCGTGATGGGTATCCGCCCAGCCGTGTTGGGCAAATATAATACAGTCTGGAGTTTGGTTCATGGGCTTCAATCGGTAACGAAGTCATCAGGCATAAAATGGAGTTATAGCAAAAGGCAGAAGGACTGTTTAGTCATGGCTTATAGCGATTTTAAAACAATCAATCAAGTTAAAGCCAAGTTCGATCTGACGATTAATCTAATTAATCTGTTTCCCCAAAGCGAACAAGTAGAACCGAGCGAATACCTTAAAATGACCCTAAAACGTAATTTAAAAGTCGCCTTTGATAACGATACTGAAAAAGCTCGCTCAGAGTTGATTATTGCACCGTTGTTGATAGAAACAATAGAGATGTTTAAGGGTAAAGTTAGCTTATTTTCTGGTCAAGATTTTAATGTTGATGCCACCCAAGGACTCAATGGCTTTTGTGATTATATTTTGAGTGCCTCACCGTTTACATTAGAAATCGAGTCCCCAGTGGTGACAATTGTCGAAGCCAAAAATGAGAGTACTAATGTCGGTTTAGGACAGTGTATTGCCGAGATGGTAGCCGCACAGCGGTTTAATCAAGCCAGAGACCGAATGATTGAAAGCATCTATGGTGCTGTAACCACGGGTCGTGTCTGGCGCTTTCTCCAGCTTGCGGATCAAACCGTCGCGATAGACAACGAGGAATTGGTGATCGAGGATGCCGACGATACAAATATTGCTAAGATTTTAGCCATTTTAAGTCAGCCAATTCAACGACTACATCTTTGTTAATTTGTTCAGGATTTAGATGGCAATATCTGAATCTATCAAAGGGAACAGGAAACTCGGTCTGGGCGGGTTTAGTTACTTATGGGTGAGGGAATAAATGATAATAGTGAAACCCGCCCCTACACCAAACTATGGTACGTTCCCTCCTGAATAATCATCAATTAACCATTAACGAATGATAAATGACAAATGGCGAATCAACCATCAATTATTACTGGATTTTGCCAAAAGTCGCGAATTACTTCCGCTACAGCCGGATGATTTTTTAGGGTGGGATGGGATAATGTGGGTAGATAAAAGAAATTTGCACCGGGAACCTTCGTTTCTTCTAGAGTCACGGCACCGTCCGTTCCTCCACCAATATCGCCCGCAATAACTAACGTGGGAATCACTTTAGCAATAGATTCCGCCATCTGGCGGCGATTGTCAAGCATTGCCCCGGCTATCCCGACACCCATTCCCAAGAACGTAAAATTTCGGGCTAAATCCACCCCGCCGATGGGTGAAGCCACCAGAACAAACGACTCTACCTGAGACCACCATTCGGGATGTTGGTTGAGAAGTTCTACCCAGATTAATCCGCCCAGGGAATAACCAATAATCCGGATGGGGGTTTGGGGATATTTGGCAATTGTTTCCGTGGCTATTCCATCCACCTGCTTGATTAACGGCTTAATCCGCCACCAGGTTTTCCACCAACCGAGATTGGGTGTAATCACCAGAGTCTGGGGAGTTGCCAGAGTTTGCGCCATCACTGCGATCGCCGCTTCTGTATCCGCCCAGCCGTGTTGGGCAAATAGAATAAAGTCTGGGGTGTTTTGCATCGTGATAGTCAGATGGGGGAGCAATGTAGAGACGCGCGGCAAGAAGCGTCTCTCCGGTGGAACGTCTGTATGTAGGGGCGGGTTTTACCCTTAACGTTTGGTGTTCACCCGGATGTCACTAAACCAGCCCCAACGGAGTGCAATAATTCTAAGGGCAAATGACATAAACGAATGACATAAACGAATGACGAATAACTAATTTACAAACGTTTATCCACTGAGTTTAGCTTTCACCATAGCTTGAATCTTCCGACCTTCAGCACGCCCTTTGACTTTTTCCATAGTCGGTCCCATGACTTTCCCCATGTCTTTCATGGAACTTGCGCCAGTTTGGGTAATAATTTCATCCAGTATCGCTTCAATTTCTTGATCGGATAGGGGGGAAGGGAGATACTTTTCAAGTATGGCTAACTCTTTGGCTTCTTGTTCCGCCAAGTCTTCCCGTCCCGCGTTACGATACTGTTCAATTGAATCCCGACGCTGTTTGGCAAGTTGGGCTAAGAGTTCAAGTTCCTGAGTTTCGGTGAGTGTCTCTTGTCCTTGAGGGCGCAAGCTGACCTCTTTTTCCAGGATCAGCTTTTTGATACTGCGAACCGTTTCCAGCCAAACTTTATCTTTCGCCTTCATCGCGACTTTGATATCTTCAGAGATGCGGTCTTTGAGGCTCATTATTACTATGGAATAAACAACTTACTTAAATTATAAAAGTCTGACTCTTTACTCTAAAAAATCAGTGTAGCAGCGAGTTTAATCGCCGTGACAAAAGGGGGTAAAGAACTCCCTCGCTTTCGTAATATCATATCATACTGATACCACTTGCTCGACGTATCCAAACAGTAAATCGGATACCTTGGCTACTCTATCGCTTCCTCTTGTTCCCTCTGCCACTGGGCTAAAACTTCACTGGGATTAAACCCACGATACTGAAGGTAGTTCCATACCTTTCGCTTGGTCTTCGGGTCAATATCATGAAAATCAGTAATTTTATAATTTCGCATAACCTTAGCTTTTAACCCCTCCAGTTCTACCCCTTCCTCGTCCTCAGTTTGAGACTGCCAGATTTGTTCAAATAACTCCGAATCAATTCCCTTATCTCGACATTTACGCTTAATGACTATTTTCCCATATTTTCCACGATAGGACGTAATCATGCTTTCGACAAAGCGAGTATCCGACTGATAATTGAGGCGTTGCAGCTTCTCAATAGATTCAGTAATATCATTGGCATCAAACCCTTTGGCTTGCGCTTTTTGAGTCAGTTCATAAGTACTGTATTCTCGACGAGCTAAAAGTTTATAGAAATAGTCAATGCAATTCATTGATTATCAGGATTAAGGTCAGTTAAAAGGAAACAGAGAACAGGGAATAAGCTGTCATGCATTTAAATTGGGTATTAGTAGCGAGCAAGATGCAAAGCCTGCGGCATGGCTTCGCTTAACGCACACCAATGATTTCGTCATTATTGACATTAAGGTTTATTTAAATGCCGAACAGCTTAGCGAACAGCAAAAATTTGACACTGGTTAACATTTCTTAGGACAGCGGACAGGATTTATGTCCAGGCACTTAGGGTTGTGCTAGAATACACCCAGAATAATTATAAATTAAGTCTCATGGAATGGCTAGATGTTTTAATGGTATATCAGGAAACTGAGGCAAGGTAAAGCGAGTTTTACTCAGCTAATTTTAAGGCATGGACTATTCAGTTTTCCACGTAGCTCAATTGAAGCAATAGTTTTCACATCATGTTTAGACTAATAGAGCAATTTATACAATGGCTAGGTCAACCCTCTCAGCCGACTGTTGAACAGCCAAAGAGTATAGAACTATCTCACCCCCCCAAACCAGAGGAGTCTCCCCTGGATAATGTTGACGAACAAATTTCTGAAGAATTCAACATTAGCAAAGCATCTCCTGAATCAGCGAAGCTGGAAACTCTGCAAGATAAACTCAATTTCTTTGCTCAGGGGAAACTCTCCTTGTGGCCCCCACATCAAGAATATATTGGTTCAATTGTGATTAATCGTCCCCTGATTTTAGATGGACAAGGGGCAACCATTTGTACAAATCAAGCACCTAGCCGAAAATCCGCCGAAATCAGCAGCCTAAGGATGAGGTTTTTTCACAGAAACAGAGTAGCCAGCCTATAACTGTTGAGCCAAATTCTGATAGTTCTGTCGAAGTTACTCCATCACAGATTCCCGATTTATTTGCACAATCTCCAAACAAGGTTCAGAGTCAGCCGGATTCTCTTGAATCAGAGAGTATTCCAGTCAAGGAACATCAAATCGGTCGGGCTTTTTCTGTACCGAACTCAGACAATAAAACAATATCAGAATCAGCAAGCGAGGTGAAGCCGGAACAACCACAACCCAAGGTTTCCTCAGTATTTGTAGACCAAGATACAGCCTCCAGCCAAGAGCAATCCCAGGAAGCGCCATCGTCATCTCGTTCCGTGCGATCGCGACCTATGAATAACCCGTTATTTCAGCAACAGCCTACCTCTAGTATGCCTGTAGATGAACCGGATCAGAAGAATGATTTATCGCCATCTCACCACAATTTAGAAAACACAAATCTTCCCAAAAGTCAACCCCAAGATCCAGGTGATCCAAGCAAGACGCCAGCATCATCGGTTAACAATGTCACGCCTAGCCAATCTGTGTCCGGTAAACGAAAGATAGTTCAACCGAATCATATCTCATCAGTTTTTGGGGGTAACTCTCAGAAAAATCCGCCTGATGAACACTAGTAAGTAGGTTGGGAGAATAAAAGTTAACGGTTGAGATTAGGCAACAGGCAACAGTAAGGGTTTGAGGCTTCTTAATATTTCTTAGTACAGAGTAAAGCGACAAGAGGTAACAATAAAATTAATCGCGTATGAGTGAACAATTCACCCTCAATCCCACATCTACCACAGACCAGGTGAAAAAATCCGATCAACATCAAAAATCCCATGAGTGGTGGCGTAGTGCCGTTATCTATCAGGTCTATCCCCGCAGCTTCATGGATAGTAACGGCGACGGTATCGGTGATCTGAAGGGGATCATGCAAAAATTAGACTATATTGCCTCCCTTCGCGTTGATGCCGTTTGGGTTTCACCGTTTTTCAAGTCCCCGATGAAGGACTTTGGCTATGATATTTCTGACTATCGTGCAGTTGAACCGATATTTGGCACGATGGAAGACTTCCAGCATCTCCTGAATAAAGCAGATGATTTGGGGTTAAAGGTACTCATTGATCAAGTCTGGAACCACACATCAAACGAACACCCCTGGTTTCTAGAGAGTCGCAGTAGTCACGATAATCCCAAAGCAGACTGGTATGTCTGGGCGGATGCCAAATCCGATGGGACACCCCCCACCAACTGGCTTTCCACCTTTGGTGGAAGTGCGTGGACATGGGACCCGAAACGAGAACAGTATTACCTGCACAATTTCCTCGCCGAACAGCCGGATTTAAACTGGTATAACCCAGAAGTTAGAGAAGCCATTCTGGATGTGGCACGGTTTTGGTTAGATATGGGTGTCGATGGATTCCGTCTAGATGTGGTCAACTTCTTTACCCATGACCGCCAACTGCGAGATAATCCACCCCGACCCAAAAAGATGAAGCGACCGGCTGGGGCAGATGCTCACGATCCCTTTTTCTCTCAATGGAATAAATATAACTTCTGCCAACCGGAAACCTTGGAATTTCTCGAACCGATTCGGGAATTGATGAATCAATATCCCGGAACCATGACATTAGCTGAAATTAGTTCGGCTGAAGATACGGTGGTTACGTCCAGTGAATATGTTAAAGGAGAGAAACGCTTACATACAGCCTATAACTCAGCCTTGATGCACGATGAACCGTTGAGTTATCAGCGAGTGCGCGACATGATTGAGCAGGTTGAAACCCATTTCCAAGAGGGCGTCATCTGCTGGACAGGGGGTACTCATGATTTTCCCCGACTGAAAAGTCGCTGGCTTAAGTTTCTGATTGATGATAAATTCACTCATGCCATCTTTGACCATCTGTTTATTGCGCTCCAGCTTTCCTTGCGGGGAGGGTGCTGTATTTATCAAGGGGATGAACTGGGTTTAACCCAAGCCACGATTCCCTTTGAAAAAATGCAAGACCCCTTTGGACTCGCCGGGTATCCGTCAATTTTGGGTCGAGATGGGTCACGCACGCCTCTCCCTTGGCTCAAAGATGCGCCCAATGCTGGTTTTACCACAGCAGAAGAACCCTGGCTACCCATTCCTGATGAACATCGTGACCAAGCGATTGACCAGCAGGACAGCGAACGGATGTCTCTGCTGAATAAATATCGCCGTTTGATTCATTGGCGCAAGAAACAGCCAGCATTACTGAAGGGGGATTTAACCCTATTGGATACAGAGGAACCGTTACTCGGGTTTACTCGCCAATGTAACGAACAAAACCTGATTTGTCTGTTTAATTTGAGTCCAATGCCTGTGCATTATGATTTATCGCCCTACCCCAACTGTTATCGAGCGGATGAGTCTGATTTTATCAACCGACGGTATGATGGGGTGGTAGAAATTCCTGGCTATGGCGTTTATTTTGGCAATTATTCGCCGGAAACTGAATAGGGTTTAATTGCCAATGGCGATAACAAAGGGAGGATTCGTGGAGATTCTCCCTTTTTATTCAGAAATACGTTTTGACACAAGTTATAGTAGATTGGGTAGAGCGTAAGCGTTACCCAACAGAGATTAAAAAACCTTACCTACAAAAGAGAAAGAAAGTAGGGGCGCATAGATGTGCGCCCTTACCAACGCCGAAAAACCGACTACCCCCGTTTTGGTAGGGACAAGACAAAGGGCAGAAGGCAAAGAGTAGGGATGCAAGGTATAGAAATAATAACTGTTTAGACAAACATACAGCAGATTTCAGGTTGATGAGGTACAGCCTTAAGCAAGATCCCCGACTTCTCCAAGAAGTCAGGGATCTGTCTGGGTAAAACTAACCAAACTTCCTGACAACCTGACTCCAAATACTCAGTCGCTTTTGCCCAAAAATCCTCAACTAAGTCAGTCGGGGAAGCCACCTCAGCAATTAACGGAAAACTGACAGGAAGTACCTCAAACTCACCATACTATTCAAGCAATTCGCGAGTGATACAGCGCTTCGCGCTCTTATGGAGTACAGTATTAGCCCGCTATCCCTCAAACTGCTAGATTGATGTTGTACCTCATCGCAGAGGAAAGTGCTGTATAAGCAACATCTGGACGCCGCCCTTGTTTATGGGTACGACAGGGTGTAAAGAACTGTAACCAAATCTCTATAGACATCTACGCAAACCTAATCAAAATGCATAGCTACAACCATCCTTACGGTGAATCGGTGTGCAGTAATCCAATCGGGTTGACCTCCTTTTCTTGTCGATAACGAACTCGCCGCGACCGTCTGACATTGGGCAAATCCTAGCGGCTTCTGTCAACACTTCTCCCCCTTGCTCACTGGAGATTTTATAACTTCTCCAGTAATAATCTAATCTGGATTGAGTGACACTGTGCTTAAACGTCATTCCATTTTTCTCAACAAGTTTACCATTCACCCACTCCATCCGATCAGGAGGATTTTGCCTATAGTCTTCCAAGGAGAAAACTTGTTGTCCAACAGGATTAGTCACCATATCTGCTTACCTTCCTTGTGCAACAATTACAATTGACAGATAACTTAATCTAGGAGCGATTTTCTGTCGCTTCAACCAGTTCCGCCATAGAACAATTCAACATCTCGATCAAGCGCTGAACCTGAGCCACCGTCAAGCGAGGTGGATTTGAACTCGTCTCCCACACATAGATTGTTTTTTCCGTCACTCCCAACTCCATCGCCACTTGTCGGCGAGTTAAGCCAGCACGGTTTCGCAATTCCATCAAAGTTACTTGATTACTTGCTTCAGTCATTCTATACTGAACGGTAATTACTATATGGTATAGATAAAACGGTAAAAACAAGAGATACACTAAAGAGCAGACGACTCGGACAGCAACTGCCTCTAGACCTTCTGAGTTACCCGTTCTTTCCTCAGTGTCTCACCTTGTTCACCCGTTCTTGTCAATTACGACAGTGAGTCTATACCGCATCAGAAGCCAGCGCCTCGACCGACCAAGTTTCCGCGCTGGCTCTGGCTCCCTCATACAAAGGAGATGAATCTATTATGAAACATACTGACTGGCTGCGACTCCACCGAGAAGGAGAAAGCATTTGCGCCATTGCCAGAGAACAGGGGTATCTGTGCTACAAACAAGCCCATCGCCTATCTTGGAAACTGCACAAACCGGGTCAGATCATGTTCTATCTGTTAACCTGGCTCCCTGCGCCTATAAATGAATGGAATTTGTTACCAAACGATACCAACCCCGAAAGAACCCAGCTTTACCGGATTATCCAGCAAACCCTAACTAAGCGGCGAACCGAGGAGACGAAACGACAGACTCAAGCCTATAGCTATCCTTGGACAATTGTACGGTTACTTCCCGATGCTCGTCGCTACACCGTCGCTCGGTTCTACAATCGACAGGATGCTTGGGATCATTTGAGGTTGTTAAATCGATTTATACCTGCGGCGGAATTTGAAGTGGTTTTCGATGTACCTGACGAAAACTAACTGATAAATACTCCTGTTACCGTTTTAGGTAAGGTGGGCAAGAATTTCCTAGCTTGAAAAATTACTGTAGAGACGTAGCATGCTACGTCTCTACTAGCATTAAATAATCCCTGATCCTAGAGCCTTGCGCTTCAATACCACAACCCGAGGACGCGCTCCTTTATCTAAGGTGAAATCTAAACCTGCGCGAAAAATTTCTGGCATATAATATAGCGGCGTATCATCTCTAGCTCGGTCTTCATAAACCACTCCGATTTCTTCCAGCATACTTAACGTTGATGGTTCGATCTCAAAATTATCTAAAGTGAATGGGACTCGCATTTCTTTTGGGTCTTTAGATTGGAGAGTATTAACCCATGTTCTAAAAGCGGGATACTCCTCTTTGGCTTCTTTCACCTTCTTCTTACTACAGGGTTCTAAAGCACGACGAATTGCTTGGGGTGGTAAGAGACGGCTGGTAGACCACTTTTCAAATTGAACTTCTTTGGCATTTTCTATGGTTTCATCAGCAGCATGATATAAGAAGCGCACAATATCTCTAGCTTGTAGCCTTCCTTTAAAATCTGTCAGAGCGGCGAATACCCAATTCGGTGTATAGGCTTCTTTTGATTTATCAGAACCAAGTTTTTTGCCCCATAAATTTTCTAGCTTTTCAATGAGATGTTCGCGAGTCATGCTATCTAGTTCTGATTCATTGGCATCGATAACTTTCGCTTGACTGCAAACCCAAAAAACTAGATTCATAAAAGAATCAGCATCCCAATATAAATCATAAGACCCGTAGAGATTTTCAAATTGAGATAAATTCTGGGTGATGGCGTAACGGACAAAATCACGCCGGATAAAAATAATTAAGCCTAAGTTATTTTTTCTAATTTCTGATAACCGGGCAGGTAGACGAATCAGAGACTCAATGGCGGCTTGCTGGATGGGATTAGAGGATGCGTCAGAAAAAATATCTTCTAGCCCATCAAATAAAAAGATTACCCGCAATGACTTCTGCTTCAGGACATTGTTAATATCATTAAAACTCCAATAATCCTTGGTTTCTGGATCAAGACCGACAATTCTGGCAATCTCTTTAATCCAAAATTGTGTCCATTCCTGCTTACCCCAGTTTGGGTTGGCAAGTGCTGATTCAATCTTATCGTTATATTCTGACTGAGAAAACTCTGAAAAACTATTACCTGAAGCAGATATCACTTCATTTCTTGCCTCTTGAATAATTTTAATGGCATTATCTCGAAGATTCAGTGATTGCAGCATAGGAAATATATAAGTTTTCTCCGCTGACTCATTTGTTTCACCCAAAACCCGCTGAATAAAGTTCTCCCAATATTTTAAACGGGACAACTGAATATAGTTAAACGTTTTACCTGAACCTTTGGAGCCAATTGAAACGACACGCGGTAACTCATCCCGAAAAGTCGTGGCTAAGTTTTTCAACGGTTCAGTGACTAACAAGTCCTCTCCCTGTCCACTTTCAGCATATTCATACTGTTGACACACATCTCGGAGACGACGCACTGCTGCCAAGGGATCAGAGTTCTGAGTTGTTGGTAAATCTGATCGCTGTTCTTTCGGTTTGATTAACTGACTCTCTGCCCACTCCTGAGCCACTTTCATGACTGAAGTAGGGCTAAGTTTTGAACGAGCATCCTCCCAATTATTCAAATAAAGTAATTCCTGGGTAAAATCAGTTTCCTTGATGTTTAAACGAGTTTGATAAATATCACCTTGAGACTGAACATAAGCCGCCTGAAATCTAGATAAAGCTTCGTCAAAAGCAGGAAGTGATTTAAGTTCGGGTGTGAGCAGAGTAATCAATACTAGAGGATCATAGTAGTTTTCCTCTTCAACATCTGTCTCCGGAGGAGCGGTGTGACTTAACTGCTGCAAGACTAAACTCGAACCATTAACGGATTGGTCATTAATTGTGGTTACGATAAACCGTTGGATTCTCGGATCAAAAATAATCGGACTGGAGATTTCACTTAAACCAGAACGCAGGTCAATGAGTACATAATCTGCACCTACAGCATGACCTAATTGAGATAAAGCATTCCCAAATTCCCAGGCTCCATCAATCGTTCTGACTAAATGTTCGGGTAGAATCGGTGTATCGAGTAATTCGCGATCATCTAGACAAGCCGGAAGAAAGTAAATTGTCGATTTTCCGTCCCGTTTAGGAGATTTTTTTAGCTCTTTCGCAAAAAAGGAAAGCACGGGTTCTGGTTCCAGAGATGAAGCATGGTAAGCCTCCAGAAAATTAATGAAAGAAACAGTCGGTTGTTGTTTTTCAGCGCGATTCCAGTAGGTTAAACCCGGTGCTTCTAAATCAGCATCGACGACTAAAAATGTTTTGGCTTGATTGAGTTCTCTGGCTCGCTCAAGTAAAGCAAAAAGATGGGCGGCTAAGTGCAGGGTTCTGCCTACCCCTCCTTTGAAAGAATAAAAAGCAACTAATTGGGGGCTGATACTGGGATAGGCTTCTGGGATATGAAAATTTTTGGGAACTTCAGTCTCTGGCTCACCATTATTTTGCAAGTAAGCTACTTCTTCCCAGAAGGGACGAATCGGACTATCGGTATCGTCGCTTTCTTCCTCGTGAATAAACTCTACAGGTAAAATTTCCTCACCCAAGTCCAGTTGAATGAAATTATCCTCTTTTTGATACCAATCTCCAAACCATTCTTTGAGAGCTTGCTTTGCCTGATCTCGATAGTCCTCAGACAATATGCCAATTTCTATGGCATCAGAAAAACTATTAATTCTGACGATTCCCTCTGGCAGGTGACTTCCATAGTTTGTTTCTCGACGAATAACTCGCCGAACATCCAACCAGGTCAAGAGTCTCATCGCTTTCATATACTTCTTAATTCTAATTTAATCCACTCAGCTATCTGAAACAGCGTTGATTCTAAATCTTTATCTTGGATTTGAGAGTTATTGTCAAAACTATGACCATATCTCCAGAGTTGGTTAATTTGATCGGGTTTCAAGTTTCTTTGTTGAGGAGAACCTTTAATTGTAATATCTTTTAGCCGAATGTGAGCAGGTAGCCTCTTGATTATGGTAGGGGCACGATATTATCCATTGGTGTCAACTTAACCAGAAGAAGCCCAGATTTCTTTTGAGCGAGCGGCATTGTCTCGATGCCGCTTGCGCTCAGTTTTGACTAAACCTAAGAGCTTGTAATGATCAACCAAATAACTCACGACATCGGTACTCGAT